>JAFOYZ010000197.1 GCA_017424485.1 Bacteroidaceae bacterium | reverse complement strand
TAAATGCGGAGCAAGTAGTTTCACCAGATAGAACGGTGCCGTCACTCCAACACTCAGTGCATATTGAAACTCCTCAAAAGTACATTCGTCTATCCCTTTCATAAGCGGCAGGGCATTATTGATGATGACATCCACCTTATCATGCTTGCTCAGCACCTCGGCGGCAAAGGCCTCCAGCACCTCCTGCTTGGCGATGTCCCCCACGAAGTGCTCTCCCTCCAGTTTATCAATCACATAGACTATGGCTCCCCGATTGCGAAACTCATCGGCAATGCATCGGCCTAGTCCGTTGGCACCACCGGTTACAATCACTACTTTATCTTTGAATGTATACTCCATTATAGTAATGTTCTTATTATCTATAGTTTTTCCCTTATCAGATGCTTGATAGCTTCGAGGGGATGGTAGAGCATCATCCTCGGGCCTGCCCATCGCATCACCTTCCTCATACGCTCACGCATGTCGGGCTTATAGCAGTGAACGGGGCACTTCTTGCAGGTGGGTTTACTTTCGCCAAACTGGCATCTGTCGAGACGTGCCTCGGCATACTTGAGCAGTTCGGCACAGTCGCTACAGAGCACCTTGTTTCCCTCGCATCGCTGGCAATAGAGCCTTACCATTAGGCCTACCACCCTCTTCTCCTTCTCTATTCTGCTCATTTTTCCCATTATATCATCAACATTATCCGTCCCTCGGCCTTGACGAAAGTATCGGGATAGCGACAAACGACCGCATACACCTGATTGGAGGTGACGGGCTGCCCATCCTTGCGGACATGCAGGCGGTGGCGGTTGATCATCTCGGCAATCTGCTCGGTGCGCATCCCTCTATTTTGATGTGCAAGGCAATAGAGTATGGCTTCTTCGATTTTCATATATTCATATTGTATTTCGCCAGATGCATAACGGAATGCATCTCTATATTATCTCCTAAAAAAGTCAGGAGCCACCTCGGTCGCTCCTGACTAAAAGATAAGGATGAAACGCTTACTTGACCAAACGTACATGGAAGATACCACCAGCAACCGTACCTGGCTTGCTCTGGAAGCGTACGTTGATTACCGACTTACCCTTAAGCCACTCGGCTGGGATAGCATACTCAGCGTTGACGAAGGCTTCATGCTTCCACTTGCCCACGATATTTTCTGTCGCGAGCAATTGGCCATCAATAAGGATATCGAATGTGCGGTTACCAGTCTCGTTGCCCCAATAGCGTACCATCAGCGTAAGATTCTCCTCACCCTTGGTATCCATATTATAAGAGAAGAATCCTCCGTTAGTGGCATCGCGCCATCCTTCGCTCTGGAAGTATCCTTTCTTGGAACCTTCACTCTGCATCTGGTGATCGACCTCGGGTTGCTGCTCGGCGGTGGCCACTGCATCGACGGTGCGAGCATCGAGC
The DNA here is from genome assembly GCA_017424485.1 of Bacteroidaceae bacterium. Taxonomy (GTDB): domain Bacteria; phylum Bacteroidota; class Bacteroidia; order Bacteroidales; family Bacteroidaceae; genus UBA1189. The sequence continues at coordinate 5,773 of JAFOYZ010000197.1, read as the reverse complement.
TGAAGCTTCTGTGCCTCGGCATCGCGCATACGCTGCTGGTAGGCATCATACTCGGCTTTGCTCATCGAGAGCCAGTACATCATGTAACGGCTATCATGGATATGGCTGAATGGTTCCAATTCCAGATTGGCGTACTTCTCCTCAAACAATCCGGGTACGGTAAAGTGCATAGGCTTGCCGCTCACAGGCTGCATGCCTTGTAGCTTCTCAACAATCTCGGCACGCTCGCCAATAAGGAAGGGGGTATCGAAAAGAGACACCAACGGTCCATGAGCGATATGGGCCCAACGACCATCGTTGGCTACGAGTCCATCGAGACGATAGTCGCCCATACGAGCACCCATCAAGATAGGACCACGCATGATGGCTATGTAATTGGGAAGGTTGGGCAGCTCCTCTACGGTAATGGTCATGGGCATGGTGACCTCGATGACATCGCCCTTCTTCCAACGGCGCTCTATCTCGATATATGATGAGGGCTGGGCACCTACGGCATAGTCTTTGCCCTTGCAGAGGACCTTCATCTCACCGGGCTTCACCCACCATGGGCAACGAATCTTGATCTTCAGTGTCTGCGCCTTGCGAGAGTCTATAGTAAAGCGCACGGTTTCCTCATTGGGGAAGTTGGTTTCTTGCTTTAGGCTAAACTTCTTGTCCTTCCAGTTGAGTTGCGAAGCGACAAAGAGGTTTACATAAAGTTCATCGTCGGTATGTGTATAGATAAACTCGCCATACTTACCATGGTTTTCCATACCCGTACCCACACAGCACCACATGCCGCTATTAGGAGCCGAATATACACGATAGTGTGCAGGGCGGGCCGATGTGAAGTATACGTATCCTCCGTGCTCAGGGTGCTGGGTAGAAAGGATATGGTTAAACATGGCACGCTCATAATAGTCGGCATAGCGCACATCACCCGTCATACGGAACAGGTTCTGGGTAAGCTTCATCATATTGTTTGTATTGCACGATTCGGGACCCTCGCGATCATCTACGTAGCTCTTGCAATCGTCGGCCGATGCAAAGTGCTCACGACGGCTATTACCACCAAGGGCCAGAGAGCGGGTGTTAACCACGGTCTCCCAGAAGAACTCGGCCGCCTTCTGATAGTAGGCAGCATCAGATTCGTGGCCAGCAAGCTGGAGCATCTCTGCTGTACGTGCATGCCCCACGACCTTGGGCACCTGGGTATTGGCATGGCGGTTGTCAAGATTATCGACACCCTTGGCCATGCTATCGAGCAACCAGTGGTGAGCAAAACGTTTGGCCACTTCCAGATACTTTATATCACCGGTTATCTGATAGGCATCAGCATACACCTCGTTCATACCGCCAAACTCCTGTCCGCACATCCGCTCCATCTCCTCATCGGTGAGCGAGCCTGTAACGTCACATCCCCAATCGCAGAGTTTCAAGAACATCTCCTTGGCCATATCGCTTCCTGCATACATCCAAGCATCGCGCAATCCGGCAAAAGTCTTATGGATATTATACCAAGGCACCCAATAGCGGTTTACAAAGCCGTAGTTACCGCTTTTGACCTCACCCCATAAGTGATCACTATCGGGCACGCCGCCCACATATCCATTACCATTCTTGTCTTGGCAACGTTTGAGTTCTGCCAACACGTAATCCAGTCTTTCCTTACACTCCTTATTACCTGTGGCCGCATAGTGCATAGCCAATGCCGAGATGTAATGACCGCCCACATGGCCATCAAGTCCTGCCCAGTTAGGGAAGTACTCAGCCTTCTTGGGTAATCCGGCCTCCTTCAAGAAAGGCGCCAACAGACGATCGGTATCGTACTGCAACAATACATCGACATTCAGATCCATGGCATGCTTGAACGGGCCATCGAGCAACTGCACCTCAGACAAAGAGAAGGTGTTGGGGTAAAGCACGTCTTGTGACATTGCCGTGCCTGTTGTAGCCGAAAGAGCTACTGCAAGCAAAAGAGCTTTTACTGATTGCTTTGTTTTCATCATATTGTTTTATGGTATATAATTTAATAAGCTTTCAACTATTCACGTATCTTAAGTCCACATGATAAACCTAAACCATAGAGGCCATCGCCCATCCATTCTCAGCTCTATCTTGGAAGTTAGCTGCGAAAATAATGATTTATTTGATATAATGAAAGTTATTTGCATGAAATTATGGGCAACACAGCATAGTTAACTCCGTATTCATTCATGAATGGATAGATATAGCATGGATATTTACATAAAAAAGACAAAATATCACTATTTATAGGTATTGTACAAATAGGATGTTTACTGTAATTTTGCAAAACGAAAAATAAATGTGATATGCGCATATCAGAGATGCACGCAGGCCAAAAGGGCTGCATAGTGAAGGTAAAAGGACACGGAAGCGCTCGCAAGCGTGCCGTAGATGCAGGATTCTACAAAGGAGTATGTATCGAAATACTAGATACTGACGACACATGCATGAATATCGATGTGGAGGGTATGCAACGAAAGCTCACCCTACCTGAGGCATCGATGATCGAAGTGCTCACTACCGAGGAGGCTGCATCAGAGATGCACGTTACAGAAGTGAGCACAGGCGCACTCATCAGCTTAGCACATCGCCACCGCCACAAGATAGAAATCGCACTGGTGGGACAACCCCTATCGGGTAAGAACTCGCTCTTCAACACGCTCACCGAAGGCCATGCCTCACCTCTATCAAATGCCGAAGACATCTTGATGGGTGAACGCGATTTCCAAGATTATCACCTGCATATCACCAATCTACCTGACACTTACTCACTGACTTCACGTACGGCCGACACATGGACTGTGCGCCGACACCTGGTAGGCGACAATCCCGATATCGTAATCTCTGTCATTGACGCTACCGACCTCGAGCGCAGCATGCAAATAACAGCCCAATTGCTCGACATGAACCTACGCGTCATCGTGGCGTTAAACAAATTTGACGCCATGCTAGCCGAAGGCTCAAGGCTCGATTATCAGACGCTAAGCCGATTGTTGGGAACACCAATTGTCCCTACCATAAGCCTAAACAATGAAGGCCTAGAACATCTGCTACACGTAGCTATCAACATCTACGAGGGAGCAGACTTCCTGGACGATGACGGCGAGGTAAACAAGGAGGTAATGCGCGAGTTGCAGGAGTGGCACCAAAACATCGTACATAGCGAAGACCATACGGAGCATCTTGCCGACTTCACGCGTGACCACACGCTGGACACTCGCTACAAGAAGCATGCATACCGTCACATACACATATATCACGGCATAGAATTAGAGCAAAGCATCGAGACGCTTCGCAATGAGATTTGGAAGAGCGAGGACACACGCTACCGTTTCTCAACACGCTACATAGCCATCGCACTACTCGATGGAGATACAGATATAGAACAATTTGTGCGCGAAAGCCTACCCAACGCCAATGCAGTATTTGCTCTACGAGATAAGGAAAGGCATCGATACACACGCCTCATGGGCGAGAGTGTGCCCAAAGCCATACGCACTGCCAAGCAAGCCTTCATACAGGGAGCATTGAAGGAAACCTATACGCCAGCACAAAACAGTGCCAAGGCCAACCCAAGCCTTACCGAACGCCTTGACAGACTAGTGACTCACAAGGTGTGGGGAGTGGTGATATTCCTCTTCTCGCTATTCATCATGTTTGAAGCCACCTTCGTATTGGGCGAATACCCCATGCAAGGCATAGAATGGCTAGTGGCTCAATTAGCTGAATGCATAGAGCAGTTCTTGCCAGAAGGACCCATCAAAGATATGGTAGTCGATGGCATCATAGGAGGCGTAGGAGGCGTCATCGTATTTCTACCCAACATACTCATCCTCTACTTCTTCATTTCATTAATGGAGGACTCTGGATATATGTCGCGAGCAGCATTTATCATGGACAAAGCGATGCACAAAATGGGACTACACGGCAAATCATTTATCACCCTCATCATGGGATTCGGATGTAACGTACCTGCCGTATTGGCCACCCGCATGATAGAAAGCCGCAAGAGCCGACTCATCACCATGCTGGTAACACCGCTAATGTCGTGTAGTGCCCGACTACCGGTATACCTAATCTTCGTGGCCGCTTTTTTCCCTAACCACTCGGGAATCGTACTTATGGGACTATACCTCATGGGGATTATAATCGCCATATTTGTGGCCCGACTATTAAGTCACACTGTGATGCGTGGCGACGAAACACCCTACGTAATGGAACTCACCCCCTATAGACAACCTGCATGGAAAGTGATATTTAAGCACACGTGGGACAAAGGGTATGAATACCTAAAAAAGATGGGAGGTGTTATCCTCATAGCATCTATCGTGGTATGGTTTCTTGGTTACTATCCCCGAAGCGAACAATACACAACGCCCGCCGAGCAGCAGGAGCACTCCTATATCGGTCATATAGGCAAAGCTATAGAGCCAGCTATTAAACCTCTAGGTTTTGATTGGAAGATGGGTATCGGACTTGTCAGTGGCATAGGAGCCAAAGAACTTATCGTAAGCACATTAGGCGTACTCTATGCCAATCAGGAGATAGACAACTCTGAGAGCGAAGCGCAAATAGCCGCTGCACTCAAAAGCGTCACCACCCCACCGGCAGCACTAGCCTATATGATATTCGTACTTATCTACTTCCCCTGTCTAGCAACACTTATTGCCATAAAGAAAGAGACCAAAAGTTGGGGATGGGCAATCTTTACGGCTCTTTACACCACTTTGCTGGCATGGGTGATAGCATTCGCGGTCTATCAAATCGGTGCGCTATGGTACAGCATATAATCGTAGCCATAGTATTTGCCATATGCCTCTTCCTTATAATAAGGCGTATAGCCCATATCGTAGCCAACGCCAAGAAGGGCAACCCCAAGTGTAGCACATGCACCGAAACCCAATGCCCTCTACGCCAAACCTACAATGATTCTTTATGCGAATGTCACCGCGAAAGAAACAAAAAAAATAAAATAGCAAAAAAAATGCAGTGATAAGTTGGTCATTCCAAAAATATGTACTACCTTTGCATCCGCAAACGAAAGGGTACCTTGGCCGAGTGGCTAGGCAACGGTCTGCAAAACCGTGTACGGCGGTTCGAATCCGCCAGGTACCTCTCCAGGAACGAGAGTCTCAATCGAGAGACTCTCGTTCTTCTTTTTTACGCCCTGCAATAATACTAATTAAAAATCTTATTTTAGTCGTTTTGCATCATCACTTGACTAAACAATTTTCCAATAGCACTCAAATGTCCACATTTTAGTTCGCCAAACGCAATTTCTCCTTTACTACTATATAAATATATCTGGTTTGCTTTCGGTTTACCAATTTTTTACATTAATTTTGTACCTTGTATAAAAAGTTGAGCAAAACATATATATAATAATCATAAATCAATTACGATGATTCTTTTCTTCAAATCACAGGCCGGAAGCGTTATTGCTGCTGAGACCATGCAGCAGGCCGGCGAGGAGACTATCAAGAAACTGAGTTGGCTATTTGGCAATGCCGAGCTCGTAGAGGGCGAAGCGATGGAGGGATTCTTCATCGGTCCGCGCCGCGAGATGATCACTCCCTGGAGCACCAATGCCGTAGAAATTACCCAAAACATGGGTATTGAGGGCATCGCTCGTATTGAGGAGTACTATCCCGTAGCAAGCGAGGATGCCGAGTACGACCCCATGCTACAACGCATGTACAAGGGTTTGGACCAAAAGTTGTTCTTCGTGAACATCGAGCCCCAGCCTATCGTATACATCGACAACCTT
>JAFOYZ010000196.1 GCA_017424485.1 Bacteroidaceae bacterium | reverse complement strand
GCTCAGCGCTGAACTCATTGGGCGCCACGAAGGTGCCGTCGGGAGCGAAGGTATAGGGGGTGTGGTAGTTTCTTACGTTGGGCTGCTCATCCTTGGTGTTGTCGAAGCCGCGATCCTCGATGAGGCGGTGAAACCAGAACTCGGCTGCGCTCCACATGGCGGGGAAGGCCTGCTTGAGGAACTCCTTGTCCTGCGTGTAGCGCCAGTGGGTCCACAGGTGGCTGGTGTACCATACGTTGGCCACAAGGTAGTTGTCGCCCCAGGTGCTCATGCTATTGTAGAGCGACGACTCGGTGAGCACGCTCCAGCCATGACCACCATTGTACTGCTTGCCTACCTGCTTCCAACCCTCGCTCTGCGCACCGCGGATGATGAAGTTCACGAAGGGCTTGTGAAGGTCGCTCAGGTTGGTGATCTCGGTGGGCCAGTAGTTCATCTGTATATTGATGTTGGTATGGATGTCTGAGTTCCAGGGTGAGTCCACGCCACGGTTGTTCCAGATACCCTGCAGGTTGTTGGGTGCGGCAATGGGCTTGCGGTTTGAACTGATGGCCAAGTAGCGACCGTAGTGGAAGTAGAGCTGCTCGAGGAACAAGTGGTCGTTCTCTCGGCTATTGCCTTGACGGTTGTTGGGATAGTAGTTGTCGATGAGGGTCTTGGTGTCTACCTTCGGGGTCTCCAAGCCCAAGTCGAGGGTCATGCGCTTGGTGATGGCGGTGAAGTCGGCGATGTGGTCGGCCTCAATGGCAGTGAAGCCCTTGGCGATGGCCTTCTCGATGGTTGCCCTGACCTTGTTGTCTATATCTGCTTCAGTCTCGTTGGTGAAGTAGTTGTCGAGCACGGTCATGTCGCCATTGAAGTTGGTGGCACCCTTGAGATAGAAGGTGACCTCGGTGGCATTATCAACCTGGATACCATCCTTGGTGGCAGTCACCGTAGCGGAAGCATCGGGTACCACATGCAGGCGGGCTGCGTACTTCACGGTCATGGCGCCGCTAAAGGTGGCGGTAGTACCATCATACACCACTTCACCCGCATTGATGCCTGTGCCAGGTTGAAGGTGAAAGAGGAGCGACATGGTGCCTCCCTCGCTCTTGTACTGGCCGGCAATCACTTGGTCGGGAGCCGAACTGAGGTACTTGCGTGTATGCTTCACACCATTGGCATCCTTGAACTCTACACTGGCAATGCCCTCTTCGATGTCGAGGTAGCGTACATAATCAGTCGCACCCTCCTCACGAAGTGTGGCTTCACGATTTTCGATGCTGAGCCAACCGAAGTTCATGAACGTGCGATTGCCGCTTGCTGCGCCCACCACATTGGCAGGACCGCTCCAGAGGGTCTTCTCATTGAACTGCAGAGTCTCGTCGAGGTTGCCATATACCATGCACCCCAATTCGCCATTGCCGAGAGGCAGTGCATACTCCATCCACGAATTGCCCTTATCGTCTGGGTCTTCCATCTCGGGCGAGGTGGTATACCATAGGGTGTGGGGGGTCTTGGGCGAGTAGGATGTGCCTGGTTGCGATTGGGCCTGCACTGTGCACATGGCACACATGAAGGCAACAAATGTGAGTAGGGTCTTCCTTGCAGTCGATATGCTCATAGATTACGTGTTGTAAGGTTATAATATATATCTATCGTTAGAACTTGACAGCTGCTCCTGCCATGACACTGATGCCCTGTGTGGGGTAACCTGCGTAGTAGTGGTGACGGCGGTTGAGCAGGTTGTGCCCGTCAAGGAAGAAGGAGATGTGGCGGTTGAGTGTGTAGCGTGCGCCTAGGCTCCAGTTGATGATGGCCTTCTCGGTCTCTTGTTCGGCTATGGGGCAGAAGAAACGCATACGTAGGGAGGTATGGGCATAGAGACCCTTGATGATGCGTACACGTGCATCGGCCTGGGCATCGACCTTGGGAGCGCGGGCCAGTAGGGCGGGATGGTCCTTGAGCATCCAGTAGTGGTAGGTGCCCGAGGCGCTGACACTGAGCAAGTCCTTGTATACATATTCTATATCACCTCCGGCATAGGCCTCTGATGCATTGTGTGTGGCAATGCCAGTATATAGGGTGCCCAAGGTGTCGGTGACGGTCTCGAAGAGGGCATTGTCGGTGATGCGGTATCCGCCATATAACTGTAGGTGAAGGCCATCTATGATGCGCAGACCGGCCGACAGGCGTGAGTGCAACCAGGTGTAGGAGGGCTGCACGGGAACGGCTGAGAACCAGTAGGGCGAGAGCTCGTAGAGCTGGGTATAGGTGTTGAGCTGGCGTCCTCCGTCGAGCGTGAGCGAGGCGCTGAACATATGGTCGGGCAGGTAGCTGATCTTGCACTGGGGAGAGGCCTGTATCCATGGCTTGTGGCGGGTGTTGATGTCGAGGTTGAGGCCAGTATTGAAGAGGAAGTCGGCATACTTGTATTCCCACTGGGGGGTGAGGCCCACGGCGACGAAGCCGTTGTGGTTGTGTATGCCGGCATAACCAATCCAATCGGTTTGCACTAGCAGTGAGGCCATACCCTTTTCGTACATATCGAGCCCCAGCGACATCTCGGCATGGAGATGCTTCTCATTGTCTTTCGCTTTGAGAGAAAGGTAGCTGTTGCGTGCATAGTGGGTATATGCCGCTTTGATGTGGTAGTAGAGATGCTCCTTGATGTTGCCCTGCACGGCAAGCGAACCATTAAGACGGTTGGAGGTCTGAAGGGCGGTATGACCGGCAAAGTCAGGTGTGGTAAGGTAGTTGTACTTGTAATGGGTGGCATCGATGTGTGCATCCAGTTTGCCCTTACCCATGAGCAGATGGTAGTCGGTGCCGATGCCCATATCGTAGAGGTGTGATTTCCATGCTCCTTCGTCGGTGTTCAGTTTGCCGTCCCATCCCTCGAGGTGGGCATCGAAGGCGATATTATTGTTGTCGTTGAGCTGCAGGTTATAGGCTGCCAGACCATTGAGGTTCATATAGTTGCCCATGCCGAAGTGAGCATATCCGGGCAGGTGCTTTTCTTCCTGAGTGTTGACACCATCGGCCTTCTTGGGCATGCGGCTAAAGCGCATGAGGGGAAGGGTATCGTCGGCATATGATACGGTCTCTTTCTTTACGTTGGGCTTTACCTCCTCGGGGATAAAGCTGTGCTTCACGGCACCTGCTATGATGGGGTTGTAGGTGCTCTCTACGAGTACCATGCGGTTGATGGTGTCGGCGGGTGTCTGTGCCATAGCTCCTGCTACAAGCACAAGGGCAATCAGCATTGTGGAATATCTTTTCATAATCTGTCTGTTCTGTTGGGTAGTCAAAAATAGAAACCTCACGAAGGGGATTAGTTCTCGGCGTTGAGTCGGTTGAGGCGCACCTCTATCATCTCGGCAATATCGTCATCGGCAGTGTAGCTCTGCTTGAGCGAAAGCAGGTACTGCTTGGCTTCGATGTGCTTGTCTTTCTGCATGTATACGTCAGATAGGAGGATAAAGCTGCGGGCAAGCCAGTAGGTGTGAGGGGTGCTCACATTGATGTAGTCGAGTACCTCTTGCTCGGCCTTGTCATATTGGCGTATGTTATAGTACAGCTCAGCCAACAAGTACTTGGCCTCGGCACCATAGATGTTGCGGGTGTCTACAGCAATGCGGCAGAGGTCGTCTATGGCAGCCTCGTTCTTCTTCTGTGCCAGATATGCCTTGGCGCGGTAGTAATGTATCTCTATGGCTACCTCGGGGGGCAATATGCTGTTGGCTAGTGTGGCCTGGCTATGCTGCACCACGATGTCGTGCTTGCCCAATACCTGTGCCGAACGCAGCAGGTTGACCTGTGCATTCAGTTTGGTGGTGGGATTGTTGGTGATGGCAATGAGGCGGGTGTAGCTGTCGAGTGCCAGGGTATAATCCTTGTGGTTATAGGCTAGGTCGGCCAGCATGCGTGTAGCCTCTTCGCAATACTTGCTGCTGTTCTGGTCGGCCACGCGCTCCAGGTATAGACGTGCCTGGTCGTAGTTGCCGTTTCTATTGTAGATACAGCCCAGGTAGTATTGGGCATCGGTGATGTAGGCGCCATTGTTGAACTGTGTGAGGTATTTGCTGAATCCCTCGATGGCCTTCGCTTCATCGCCGCGGATGTATGCCAGTTCGGCAGCCTTGTAGGTGAGCGAGTCGCGTTCGCTGACATCTACGGTGACCATACCCTTGGTCTGGGAAGCAAAGTCGATATAGCTGTCTACCATATTCTCCTCTACGTAGAGGTTCTTCAAGTCGCGCATGGCTACGTTGGCCTGCTCGCTGCCAGGATAGTTCATAATCACCATCTTGTATGCCTTGATGGCCGAGTTGATGTGGTTGTTCTGGTAGTGGATGAGGGCAATCTCATTACCCGCTTTCGAGGCATACTGGCTCTGTGGGAACTGGGTAAACAGCTGCTCGAATACATGGATGGCCTGATCGCCATTGTTGAGTTGCACGTATGCACGTCCTTTCTCGTAGAGCGCATCATCGATGTAGTCTGACTGCGGATAGTTTTCTATCAAGAAGGTCAACGTGCCTATCTTGTCGGTGTAGCGGCCCGACAGACCTTGGGCAAATCCCTTCTGATATAGTGCATAGTCGGCCGCTTCAGGAGCAATGTCTATGGCTTTGTTGTAGCTCTGCTCGGCAGCGCTATATTGTCTGGAATGGAAGTAGCAGTCGCCAATACGCATCTGGGCATCGGCCAGCGTGGTCTTGTCTATGGCGCCTGAGGCTGCGGCATGTGACTGCAGCAGCAGGCTGAATTGCCGGTAGGCCTCCTGATAGTTTTTCTGAACGAAGTGGGTATATCCGAGTCCGTATAGGGCGAGGGCGTAGGTGTACTCGCGGCGGTCGGTGGTGTGGCTCAGGTACTGTGTATAGTCCTTGGCTGCCTGGCGGTAGTTGCCTTGGCGGAACATGGCCTCACCGCGCCAGAAGAAGGTGTTGGCATAGATGTTCTTGTTGTAGTTGCCTACCTTGAGCGATTTGTTGAGCTGTACTACAGCATTTTCGATGTCGCCATTGACGAATGCCTCTACACCGGTCTTGTAGAGCAGTACCTGCTTAGCCTCCAGTATAGTGGCACTGGGTGTCTGTATCTTGGCTATAGACTGCAGAGCCGCTTCGTAGTTCTTCGTACTCATGTAGTTCTCTACGAGGTAGCTGTTTGCACGATCGGCATATGCCGAGTGGGGAAACTCATTGAGGAATAGCTCGAGGGCCTTAACCGACTCGCCAAAACCTGCATAGGAGGTTTCGTGCATGCACACCGTGTAGTTGTAGAGTGCGCGTTCGCGTATCTGCAGCGAAGCGGTCATCGCAGCTGCCTGCTCAAAGTATAGGCGTGCCTTGTTCTTGTCGTCAAGCTTGAGGTAGGCCAGGCCGGCATGGAGTGCGGCGTTCTGGGCTATCATGTCATTCTCGTCGGTGATCATGGCAAAGATCTCGGGAGCACGCAAGTATTCGCCCGAATGGTAGTGGGCCATACCCAACTGGTATAGCACCTCACGCTTGGGACTATCGGTTTCGGCCAGATACTCCTCCAGTACAATCACGGCTTGTAGGTGTTTGCCCTGAGCATAGAGGGCCTCACCCTGTATGCGCTTCATCTCGAGGCATAGCGAGTCGTTGGGCAGTTCGTCGAGATATAGGGTGGCTATCTCCTCGGCCTTCTGATATTCGCCCATCGCCAAGGTGGTCTCTGCAAGATAGTAGCGTGCTTGATGATTGAAGGCGGGTATATCGACAATCTGCTCGAATCCATCCAGTGCCAGATCGTATCGCCCGAATACGTAGTTGGCATAGGCTGTATAGAAGGTTGCCTCATTGTCGTAGCGGTCACTGATCATTCTCAGGATGTCAAACTGCACGATGGCCTCTTCGTAGCGCTCTGCCTGTATCATGGCGAAGGCATAGGCTAGAATCACTTCGTCGCGTTCGTCATCGCGCAGCATGTCGTGGTCAATCTCATACATGCTATTTATCACCTGCTGGTAGTTGCCTTGGGCATAGTTGCTCAGTAAGACGAGGGCCTGCATGCGGTTCTTCTCCGGAGTGTCGGGGTAGTCATATAGGTATTTTTCGATTACCGGTAGGGCCTTGGCTGCATCTTGCTTATAGGCAATGATGGTCTGCATGGTGGCTGCCTCGCGACGTTGCGTGTCGGTCAGCTTGTCTGCATCGATGGCCAGTAACAGCGCTTCGGCTATGTCGTAGCTGCCTTCGTTGTACAATAGCTTAGCTTGTCTGAGTTGTTGTTCTGGGGTTCCGTCGTGGATGTAGGCACCCGTTGTAGGGCCTGTGATTTGTGCATTCACTGACAGGGTGCACAGCAGAAAAGATGATATGATAAACTTTTTCATTCCTGTATATCTATTATATATGTGTGCAAAGATAGTAATTAAAAACGGATTTCTCGGTGATTCGATATGAATTTATACCGCTGGCAAACTATTGCCATTGATCTTGCGATAGAGGTCGAGGGCATACACGTCGGTCATCCCCGACAGGTAGTCGAGCACTGCCAGCACCTTGCCGTAGAGTGTGGGCGCCTTGATGTTGTACTGCTCGCTTACGCGGTCGATGAGTAGGCGCGAGTAGGCTTTTTCGGGATGTGTCACGGCATCCACCATCAACTCTATCAGTGTGTTGATGATACGGAAACCTGCCAATTCGATGTCGAGCACGTCGCGCGAGCGGTAGATGCGGTCAACGGCCATCTCGCTGCAGTGTGCATAGGCATTGCAGCAGCGCTC
>JAFOYZ010000195.1 GCA_017424485.1 Bacteroidaceae bacterium | reverse complement strand
GTATTGTAGAACGTGCCTCCGTTGCTCGGATTGCTGATGCCTTCCTCACTGATGAAGGTGTTGGCACCGTTATACATACCCAACGTGCTGCTGCCGATATAGCTCTTGAAGCCGACACCGTCAGCCGTCAGGGCATAGGGGAAGACCATCGAACCTGCGGCTGAAGTACGGGCCTTGACCTCGATGGTGTAACCCTTGGAGGCATCAAGAGAGGCCGCATCGAAATCAGCACCATCACCGCTGCCGCCGCTGTAGACGGGGCTGCCGGAGATATCCTTGACCTCAAGAGGAGTGCCATGCCCGACAAGGTCAACATAGGCACGCATGTCACCGCTGCGGAGAATGAGACGCCCCTCCTTGCGAGAAAGACTGCTCAGATGGGTGACGGTAACGGTAACCTCTTCGTCAATTCCTGCTGGAATTACTGAGGGGGTCACAGCAAATCCATTGGTTACACTTATAGAAATATCTTGCAATAGCCCTACTGAATTGACCTTAAGGGTCATCTCAGAGCCTGTGCCCTCGAAGACCATCATCTCAGGTGTTACAGCTTTGGCTACTGACAATGCCGAACCATTAGCATCGGCAAAAGTAATAACATCACTTTGCAGTGAAGCCTCATCGAAGGCATGAAGGTGCACGTTTGCCATAAATAGGCATACTGCAACCAGTGCAGGAGTAAATAGTTTTCTCATAATCCTCATCGTTGGTTATTACGTGTGTTATAGTATATTATATCGAGTCTGAACTGAAAACATCGAGTTGGTGGGGACTGACACTAGACGTTGTTGATGCCAAAAATAGTCATTTATTCTATAGGCAGTGTGCGCAAAGCAGAAATAGGATTATTATTACCACACATTTGACCGATATTTATACCTCGTATGCGTGTGAACCATGAGCCGTGAACACGGTGGTGCAAGCTGTGATATCGACAAAAAACGCCCTTTTCATCGGAAGAAAGGGGCGTTTTTGAGGTGTATGTACTGATAGATATATTTTAGAACTCGATGGTGAGCGGCGTGGGGGTGTCGCTATAGATGATGGCCGTGGCATGTGAGAGGTAGAAGACCTCGGTGGCGGGGTCGTCGGCACGATAGAACTGTGCCAGGTGGGGGTGTGCATCGACCATGCTTGCCACTGCCTCGCGACGTGGGTCGAGATGTACCTCGCAGGTGATGCGTATCCAGTCGTCGCCACGCATGGCCGTAAGCTCTACCTGGGGGTGCTGCTTCATCTGATCAGATACTCGCTTGCCGCTCTTGGTCATGATATAGAGACGGCCGTCGAAAATATTGATGGTGCCAAAGGGACGAACGCGTGCCTGCTCACCATCGAAGGTAGCCAGGTGGTATACCTTGGCCTCCTTGAGAAAATCGTATACTCGCTTCATTGCTAGGGAAAATAGGTGTTAATAATCATTGCTTTTGACCCTATGGGGATAGGGACCGCAAAATTATATAAAGTTTATCTGAGAAAAAAATCCATCGTATAAGAATTATTTGTAATTTTGTGGCATTATACGCATTTACTACTTGAAGAATACTATTTTCACCAAAAAACACTATGAAACATTTAAAGTCTAAGCCAATAGCCATGCTCGCGCTCCTCGTGATGGTATTATGCGGCTGTAAGGAGCATATTGACGATGAGGCTCGCTACACATTTGTAGGACACACGATAGCTTCGTACCTACAGGAAAACGAAGAGGTGTATAGCAGCTTTATCGAGATTCTTACCCGCGGCGAGTGCTTCAGCCTGATGAAGGCCTATGGCGAGTATACGTGTTTTGCGCCTACCAACGATGCCATAGCACGCTACTTGCGTGAGCAGGACTCTATCTACTGGGCTACACTGGCGCTGGGCGATCCGGTGTGGACGGGTATCACATCGCCTGAGCTGAGTGAGTTGTCAGACTCGATGTGTAAGGTGATATCGCAGACTCATATCTTGGCAGACATATACCTGACTACCGACATGGAGGGCGACATCATACCTACGATGAATATGAACGACCGCTACCTGAGCCTCGGATATGGCGTGGACGAGAGGGATATGGCCGTATTGCTCATCAATGGTACATCAAAGATCATCGCCAAGGATGAGGAGGTGGAGAATGGCGTGGTGCACACGCTTGCCTCTGTGCTGAACCCATCGACCAACATGGTGCCTACCCAGGTGAAGGAGCATGAGTATTTCCGTATATTCAGCGAGGCTCTGGAGCTGACGGGCTACGATGAGATGATGCAGCTATATAAGGATGACACCTATACCGATGGCGACAAGCAGCATTTGGACATCAAGCTGCAGGGATATTGCCCCTACCCCGCAGACCGCTATTATGGCTTTACGGCTTTCGTGGAGAGTGACCAGGTGTTTAACAAATACGGTGTGTTTACGTTGGAGGACCTGATAGATAAGAGCGCAGAGTGGTACCCCAACGCTGATCCTACTGCTCCCTATACGAGCAAGGAGAACCCATTGAACCAGTTTGTAGGCTACCACCTACTCAACAAGAAGGTGCCCTACTCACGACTGACATGCTATAAGATAGCTCTGAACAACTTCGACTCGGAGAAGAACCTTGTGAACTACTCAGACCGCAACGAGTTCTATGAGACGATGAACAATAAGCTGATGAAGGTATCGGTGCCTCGCAGCAACCCGAAGTACCAGTCGACATGCCTCATCAACTACGCTCGAGAAGGAGCCAACCTGCCTGAGATGGAGGAGCACGTCAACATCATGGTGTATGACCCCGCCAACTTCCGCGCATTGGATACAATGTATACGGACTTCGCACCGGAGGCGCTGAATGGCTCTATCAACGTCATCGACAAAGTGCTCATATATAACGAAGATGAGATGGCAGGAAATGTGCTGAACTGTATCATCCGATTTGATGCTTCTACACTGTGCCCTGAGCTTACCAACAATGACATACGCTGGAGAAGCCGCGACAAGGCGGGTAAGAATGCCGGTGAGATATATATCCCCAACAACTACTGCACCAACATGGAGGTGTACTCTGAGGAGACAATGCACTTCTACCTGTGCCCCTACACCGGATGGCACAACTACCAGGGCGATGAGATGATGACATTGGGCGCGCTGGACTTTGCATACAAGTTGCCACCGGTACCTGCCGGCACATACGAGATACGTATGGGATATCAGGCTGAATCGGTGCGCCACATCATCCAGTTCTATGTAGATGGCGAGGTGGCTGGCATACCTGTAGACCTCCGCATATCGGCAAGCAACCCGGCGATAGGATGGATCAGAGACTCTGAGACTGACGACAATGGCGTGGCCAACGATAAGGAAATGAAGAACCGCGGATACCTGAAGGCGCCTACAACGTATAAGTATAACGGATCGGTTATCGTACGCGAAGAGGCCCCGACAATACGTAAGGTGATCACCACGAAGTATCTCTCTGAGGGTGAGCACTGGATACGCTTCAAGAGCGTGTTTGAGGGTGATGACGGTAAGGCGCAGTTTATGCACGACTATTTCGAGATTGTGCCTATGACATTCCTCCGCAACGAGAGCCTTTCGCTGGACGAAAAACGCAAATAAAGAATGGTATGAAACCTGTTAGGGGGAGGGTATATCTCCCCCTATCTTATAATAAAAAATGACGTGTTAATGGAAAAGAAATTTAAGAGAACAACCGTGACCTCGGCGCTACCCTATGCCAATGGTCCGGTACATATCGGTCACTTGGCAGGCGTATATGTGCCTGCCGACATCTATGTGCGCTACCTCCGCCTCAAGGGCGAGGAGGTGCTCTTCGTGGGCGGCTCTGACGAGCATGGTGTGCCCGTGACACAGCGTGCCCGCAAGGAGGGCATCACCCCGCAGGATGTGGTGGACCGCTACCACGGTATCATCAAGGAGAGCTTCAAGGAGTTTGGCATCTCATTCGACGTATACAGCCGCACCACCTCGGAGGTGCATCATCAGTTTGCGTCGGACTTCTTCCGCAAGCTCTACGACGAGGGCAAGCTGGTGGAGCAGTCGACCAAGCAGTTCTACGACGAGAAGACAGAGAAGTTCCTCACCGACCGCGACGTGGTGGGCGAGTGCCCCTACTGCCACAAGCAGGCCTATGGCAACCAGTGTGAAGAGGGTTGCGGACGTGCCCTGGAGCCCACCGAGCTCATCAATCCCCGCTCGAAGGAGACAGGCGAGACTCCCGTGCTGAAGGAGACCAAGAACTGGTATCTGCCCCTCAACGACTATCAGCAGTGGCTGAAGGAGTGGATCCTCGAGGGCCACAAGGAGTGGCGCCCCAACGTATATGGCCAGTGCAAGTCGTGGCTCGATATGGACCTGCAGCCCCGCGCTATGACCCGCGACCTCGATTGGGGTATCCCTGTGCCCGTGGAGGGTGCCGAGGGTAAGGTGCTCTATGTGTGGTTTGACGCGCCCATCGGCTATGTATCGAACACCAAGGAGCTATGCGACAAGGAGCCCGAGAAGTGGGGCTCATGGGAGAAATGGTGGCAGGATGAGGAGACACGCCTCCTGCACTTCATCGGCAAGGACAACATCGTGTTCCACTGCATCATCTTCCCCACCATGATGAAGGCCCATGGCGGCTATGTGATGCCCGACAATGTGCCCAGCAACGAGTTCCTCAACCTCGAGGACGACAAGATATCGACCTCACGCAACTGGGCGGTGTGGTTGCACGAGTACCTTGTAGACTTCCCCGGCAAGCAAGACGTGCTGCGCTATGTGCTCACGGCCAATGCGCCCGAGACCAAGGACAACAACTTCACCTGGAAGGATTTCCAGGCACGCAACAATAATGAGCTCGTGGCCGTGTACGGTAACTTCGTGAACCGTGCCCTCGTGCTCACCCATAAGTATTTCGACGGTAAGGTGCCCGCCTGCGGCGAACTCACCGACTATGACAAGGCTACCATTGCCGAGTTTATGGATGTGAAGGCCGAGGTGGAGAAGCTGCTTGACGGATTCAAGTTCCGAGAGGCACAGAAGGAGGCCATGAACCTCGCCCGCATCGGCAACAAGTACCTTGCCGACACCGAGCCCTGGAAGCTGGCCAAGACCGACATGGAGCGTGTGGGCACCATCCTAAACCTCTCGCTGCAGTTGGCCGCTAATCTGGCCATTGCCTTCGAGCCCTTCCTCCCCTTCAGCAGCGAGAAGTTGCGCGGCATGCTGGGCATGGAGAGCTTCGAGTGGGAGCAGCTGGGTCGTACCGACCTGCTCGCTGCAGGTCACGAGCTGGGCAAAGCAGAGCTCCTCTTCGAGAAGATTGAGGACAGCGCCATCGATGCTCAGATGCAGCGCCTCGAGGAGATCAAGAAGGCCAACGAGGCTGCCAACTACAAGGCAGAGCCTGTGAAGCCCCTCGTATCGTTCGAGGAGTGGGAGAAGCTCGACATCCGCGTAGGTACCGTGCTCGAATGTGAGCGTGTGCCCAAGATGAAGAAGCTGCTCAAGTTCAAGATTGCCGACGGCCTGGCCGACCGCACCATCGTGAGCGGCATCGCCGAGCACTACGCTCCTGAGGAGCTCGTGGGCAAGCAGGTGCTGTTCATCGCCAACTTTGCTCCCCGACAGTTCAAGAACGGCCTCGTAAGCGAGGGCATGATACTCAGCGCTGTAGACTACGATGGCTCACTCGCCGTGACCTCACTCCTGCGCGAGGTGAAGCCCGGCAGCCAGGTAGGATAATAAAACTCTCGTTACTATGCAAGCAATCATATTGGCAGCAGGCATGGGTAAGCGCCTTGGCGAATACACCAAGGACAATACGAAATGCATGGTACAGGTCAATGGGGTACGCCTCATTGACCGCATGCTGACACAGTTGGCTGCACGAGACCTCTCGCGTGTGGTCATCGTAGTGGGCTATAAGAAAGACGAGCTCATCAAGTATATCGGCGACAGATATGACGACCGTATCAAG
>JAFOYZ010000194.1 GCA_017424485.1 Bacteroidaceae bacterium | reverse complement strand
GAGGAGATGATGCGTGACATCTTGACCCGATGGTACAATAGCGGAAGCTATTCGCCTACGCTGCTCAACTATGCCTATAACGAACTTATTGGTCTTGCCCCCAATGCCATCATTTTTGCGCATGGAGACACACAGACCTTCGGCAAACTGATACTGCAATATGGTAAGGGCATTCGCCCCGATGTTACTATTGTCAATACCTCATTTTGGTTGTTTACTGCCAATTATCGTGGGCACATAGAGAAGAAATTGGGGCTTCCCAGCTTTGCTCAACGGGTAGACGATGGTACGTATAAGTTGGACAACAATGATTACGAGAATATACTGGATGTTGTGTATCACCACCTTATAGACAATACGGACCGACCCATCTATTTCTCTCCAATAATGGGGATGGAGATGCCTAAATTCTCTGACAAACTCTATTCCGAGGGGCTTGTTGCGCGCTATAGCGAGAAGCCTTACGACAACTTGGCCATCAAGCGCAGGAACTATGAGGAACTATATCTCACCGATTACTTGCGCGAGAGCTTCCTCCCTGAGAATTATCCTGCATCAACAGCACCATTCAATTTTAACTACATACCCTGCTTCAAGTCGCTGCTCGACCATTACAAGCAGACAGGCAACACCGCCCGCTACAACGAGTTACGCACACTGATGTTGCGTATCGTAGAACAAATTGATGTACCCGATGAAGAGAAGCAGAAGTACTATGAAGAGATTGACCGCTAACACCCTGAGTGCGCTGACCGATGCTGAGCTAATGCAACGCATCGGTCGCGGCGAGCACAAGGCTTTCGACACCTTATATTATAGGTATGCACGAAGGCTCGGCGGTTTCTTCCTCCGTATGCTCGCTTACGACGCTGCCAAGGCCGAGGATATGGTGCAGGAACTTTTCGTCCGGGTGTGGACTCACCGTAAGGAGTATCGCTCTACTCAGCCCTTTGTTACGTGGATCTACACTATGGCCTATAACCTCTGCAAGAATGAGTATAGGCATGAGGCCGTGCGCCAAACCTATGTAGAGCAGTTCCTACAACGGGAAGAGCCTACTGAAGAGTCCTCCGAAGCAATGGAACGCGATGAACTGCGCCAACGCCTTCGCCAAGTCGTGCAATCGCTCCCCACGGCGCAGCGCGATGCCTTCCTTCTCCACTACGATGAGGAACTTACCATTCCCGAAGTGGCCCATATCGTAGGATGTCCCGAGGGAACGGTAAAGTCGCGTTTGTATACTGCGCTTGAGAGTGTAAAAAGAATAATGAATGAATATAGATAGAACTATGAACGATAACGAACTGAAAAGAATGGAACAGGAGTCGGCCGAACTCCTCGGTCTGCTACGCGAAGTACATGATGAAGACAATGCAGCCATCACGCCACGCCAATGCAAACCCTATGCGCAGAAGGTGCACCGCACCATCTCGCCCTATTGGCTCGTGGCAGCATCAGTGCTGGGCTTTGTGCTGGGTATGGCTATGCCACGAGGTACAAATGAGGTGTCAGAACCCACCTATACACTGCTTGCCGACAGCAGTTATACTGTGGGGCGTAGCCTGGCCTCGGGCGATGTGAACTTTGCGTTGCTGGTGGTGAAGTGAAAGATTTTATCGTACAGGGCCAAGATGCGTGAATATGTCTGCAAATCCAAAAATTGTAGACGAAATTTTGCATTATTCGCCGTCTTATTGTAACTTCGCAGCAACATAATCTTTAAATAGTAATAGCAATGAAAGCATTGAACAAAGAGACGGCACACAAAACTGTACGTCCAGAAAAGGTGATTCAGTTTGGCGAGGGTAACTTCTTGCGCGCTTTTGTGGATTGGATTATCTTCAATATGAACGAGAAGGCAGACTTTAATGGTAGTGTTGTTGTGGTGCAACCTATCGAGAAGGGTATGATTGATATGCTCAATGGACAGGATTGCCTCTATCATGTTAACCTGCAAGGTCTTGACAAGGGCGAGCCCGTGAATAGCCTAACCAAGATTGATGTGATTAGTCGTGCTCTGAATGCCTATACACATTTTGATGAATTTATGAAGTTGGCAGAGCAGCCTGAGATGCGTTTTGTGATCTCTAATACCACGGAGGCGGGAATCGCATTTGACCCAACGTGCAAACTGACCGATGCTCCTGCTTCGTCGTATCCTGGTAAACTGACCCAACTGCTGTATCACCGCTATGAATATTTCAAGGGTGACATGACGAAGGGGCTTATCGTGTTCCCCTGCGAACTGATCTTCCTCAATGGTCATAAGCTCAAGGAGTGCATACTGCAGTATATTGACCTGTGGGCACTGGGAGAGGACTTCAAGAACTGGTTCCTCAATGCCTGTGGCGTGTATGCGACATTGGTAGACCGTATTGTGCCAGGATTCCCTCGCAAGGAAATTGACGAGATAAAGGCTAAGCTAGGATATGATGATAATATGGTGGTGCAGGGCGAGTTCTTCCATCTTTGGGTGATAGAGGCTCCAGCTGAGATTGCCAGTGAGTTCCCTGCTGACAAGGCTGGATTGAACGTTTTGTTCGTGCCCTCTGAGGAACCTTACCATGAACGCAAGGTAACACTGCTCAATGGTCCGCATACGGTATTGTCTCCTGTGGCTTATCTCTCGGGCGTAAACATCGTGCGCGATGCCTGTCAGCATCCCGTGATAGGGAAATATATCCATAAGGTGATGTATGAGGAACTGATGGAGACTCTCAATCTGCCGAAGGAGGAACTGCAGCAGTTTGCCGGCGATGTGCTGGAGCGCTTTGTGAATCCCTTCGTTGATCATCAGGTGACGAGCATCATGCTGAACTCGTTCCCCAAATATGAGACTCGCGATTTGCCAGGTCTGAAGACCTACTTGCAGCGCAAGGGCGAACTTCCTAAGGGACTGGTGCTCGGATTGGCTGCCATCATTACCTATTATAAAGGTGGCGTACGTGAAGATGGTGCGGAGATAGTTCCTAACGATGCTCCCGAAATCATGGCTTTGCTGAAGGAACTGTGGGCTACTGGTGATACACGTAAGGTGGCCGAGGGCGTATTGGCCGAGGAGAGCATCTGGAAGAGCAACCTCAATGAAATTCCTGGACTGACTGACCTCGTGGTAGAGTATCTCGACAGCATACAATCTGTAGGCATGTTGGAGACGGTGAAAGGGATTGTTGGATGAACGGTTAACGATTAACCGACTCTCGAGGCGAGAGCAGAGATAAGCTTGCTTAATCTTTGCCGAGCTAGGAGGAGGAAAAGTCGACGAAGTCGGATTAACGATATACATAAGAAGAGAGGCGCATGGTGGTGCGTCTCTCTTCTTTTTGGTAAGTCTGGATTGCTGTGCTACCAGGGTTTATGGCTTCACTACTTTGACCGTGGTGCCATCGCTCATGCGTAGGATATTGACACCCTTTTGTATGGTAGCTATGCGTATACCGTTGGTGGTGTATATGGCAACTATGGTGGACTCGTTGTTGGTGATTTTATCTATAGCCATGTCTCCTTCATCATCGCCGATGCCAAGGTAGTATAGTTTGAAACCTCCGATAGTAGTCCAGTCGCTCGTTCGCTTTGCCTCTTTTTTGGCTCCGATGGTAAGGTTTCCTATTTCTGCAACGGAAATCTCTACGCTATTGTACCCATCTCTGGGCATGTATTTGTGTAGCGTGTCGTAGGCTTCACTGGCTGCCATCAGATCTTCAGGTACGGGGAGTCCGTCGTATAGTCGGGTAGACCATTCGCCCCATTGATGTGTCTCTGACGGGTCGTCAGAGATTGCCATTATATCTGATATCTGCATCTCCTTTGTGCTATGAGTAATGTATAGTTTGGCATTGCGTTTGATGCTTCCGTTGTTGTACGCGGAGTGGTGGAGCACCGAACTGCCATGGCGATAGAATGCCTGTGCTTGCAGTTGATATATACCAGCTGGCATGCCATAAAGTTCCTGGTGTATATCAAAGGTGGTGTTGGAGAACTCTGCAATGTTGTAGCTCATTGTTGGAGTAGGTGAGGCAATCCACGTCGTGTAAGCGTTGTTCTCAAAAGATGCTTGCTCAACTACCATGTCGGTTACGTCAAAGGGGTTGTTTCTGCTTGCCTCTATCATGGCATCGGCCAACATATAGCGGTTGGTGATACCCTTAACCTCGAGGACAATAGTAGCAATATCGCTATCGGCATATTCCCCAGCATTAAGTTTGGCCTCTATGATACCCAATTCTTCAGCAAACTGGTCATTGCCATGTTCTTGTGGATAGGAGGTTGCCTTAATGTGTGCTGCTGCTATTTGGGCGGCCAAAGGCTTGTAGGATTCGACGGATTCTTTGGCATTACTTACTACAGAGGGGAGGCTCTCTAATGCACTTATCCAAGCATCTACATCTGCAGGGCTGGCGATGTCGCTTTCGATGTGGTCTATGTAGGTTGTCTTAGCCGTGTTTACCGCATCTACCACTGTCTGCAGCGCTGCTTTGGGGGTGGCATTCATCGGCTTATCTACGAGTATCAATGCTTCGGCAAATAGATCGTAGGTTATGTTGTTGATGCCTTCAATATACTCGGCTTTGGTGCCTTGGAAGATCAGTCGCACATTGTCTATGGCGATATTGGTGGCGCTAGATGTGGAGGTGGCCTTGATGCCAAACTCCATTCTGCCGTCAGACGTCACATTGCCCATGATGTTGCGTAGGGTAGCAGAACGATTGCTAGCAGAGTTAATGGTTAATGTCTGATCATTGAGGTATAAATACTGATTCCGCTTTGTTGAACCATAATTATATGCATATGCATTTGCTGTCAACTTATATTGGCCTTCGGGCAGATAGGTGAGGGTCTTGCTTAGAGTGCTGATACCTGCTGCTGTAGTACGTACATATGGTGAGGTGAGGGTAGAGGGGTGTTCTGTCTCGTCCGTCCATGTTGACCACGATCCGTTGTATGTCCAATTGTCCAGATTGTCTGCTAAGGCTGGTATGCGTTCAGCAGTGATGTCGACTCCTTCGTTTGACACAGAATCGTCAGCTATGTCCTTTATTTCCTCGGTGGTGAGGGCGTAGTTGTAGATGCGTACGTCGCTCATCAGTCCTTTGAAGGTGGGGTCGACGTCGAATTGCGAACGACCAAGGTAACTCATAGTAGGTGCTATATCTGACGGGCGCAGTGTGATGTCTTTAGTAGAGGCGTTGAGCTCTCCATCAATATAGATGCTTACCTCATCTTTGCCGATGGTCACCGCTACGTGTTTCCATGAGCCGATACTTAGCTTTGTGGTGGCATCCAGCCCCTGTATGACTCCGTCTTTCTTTATCTCAAATCGCATGATATTGCCATTGGTTGGTGTAAGGAAAAGGTATTCATCCTCGCCATTGCCAAAATCGAAGATTCGCTGCCAAGCACTAGTGCTGCTGCCTTTTACCCATGCAGCGAATGTCATTTGCTCCATATCGCCTACGTGGTAAGGAAGTTTCATATAGTCGTCTTTGCCATCAAATGAGTAGGCCGGACGGCTTTGGTCTGTAGTTAGTGTGGCTCCATTCATTACGGCATGGAGCTTATTTTTATCGCTATCTCTGTTTGATAGGCCTGTCCATTGTCCGATGCGGGCTGGTTCGCTGATGGTCTGTGATGTAGCCTCTACAGATGCTTCGCTCAGGTTGTATGCATTGTCTAGTGCTTTGATGCGGTAGCGTAGAGTTTGTCCCTTGCGGCAGGTGTTGTCTATGAATGTGGTACCTCGTACCTTACGGCCTATGCATTCCCATATGTCGGCTCCGTCATTGTAGCGATACACCATATAGCCATAGATGTCAGTCTCTTCATTGGCAGTCCAGGAAAGTTTTATAGCACCCTCTTGTGCAATCGTTGTCAGCCCAATGGGTGCTGCAGGAGCATCGTTCTCCACTTTACTTTCTGAAGGAATGAACTTCCACAAAAGATTGTCTCCTTCGTTGCTGTTCAGTTCTACTACGTTGGCGCCATTGGCGGTGTTGCTTCCTGTGACACCCACGTGCAAGCCCGAAAAGTGGTTAATGATATGGTAGTATCCTTCGCCCATATAGCGCAAGTACCATCGTTGCCATACATTGGGTTGGGTGTTTAAGTCATCGCCGTCAGAATATACCGTTACATTGGCCCCATTGTCCATGTTCCAAGCCTGTGCATCGAGGTAGAGGGGTACACCTGAGATGTTGGCGTTGCGGATAACAACGTAGCTATAGTCGGCCACGGTGGTCTTGTCGATGGGGTATACATCCCACACTTGATTGGCTTGTCCACCATCGGCCCATTGGTATACGTTACCACGTACGGGTCTTCCTCCATTGAGTGAGAGTACTTTTCCTGTAGCCTTATTTACAATCTTGTATTGTCCGTTGATAGGCTCTACGGGCACATCCTCACCTGTATGTATCTGGATGAGTCGCTCGGCATTAGTCTGCCCCTTCTGATAGGCACCCGTGGGATCTCCCGGTACCTCCTCTGTATAGTCATAAGCTGGGCCATGACCATCATAGTAGGCTAGTCTGTCCTTAGATATGAAGGTAAATGCCGAGGCTACAGCTTGGCGCTCCGATGTGCCTATGAAGGCCTCTACTCGTCCGTTATTGCCGGTGTATTTATTTACTGTGGCTGTCATCCACTCATTGGGACGCTCTTTGTATGCGAGCTGTGTGCCGCCCTTGATCATACGGATGTATTCGCCACGGGTGATGCCTTCCCATCCCCACCAGGTGCCAGCTACGCCGCCATAGTTAATGCAAACCATGGCCTCCATCACATTGTGCATCTCGTCAGCTACGGGGAGTTTGCCATCCTTATAGGCCTGTGCCCAAAAACCGGTATAGTCAGAGAATCTGTTGCCAGCCAATTGGTGCGTATTGGCGTAATTGATGTTGTTCTTTACGGTTGAGTACCACTTGGGGGCCTCCGAACTGTTGAGTGTGCTGGGGCCAAAGACGCGGCCTGCAAGCTGGGGTCTCGTCTGCATGATGGCCGCTACGGCATTGAAATTAGTGGCATTGCCCGTATAGGTCTTCTCAAAATCTGGCTCGTTGTAGGGGGCTACGGCAAAAACATGATATCCCTTGCTTTCTACATACTCTACGGCACGTACGATGTCGTCTACATAGTTGGTGCGAGTGGTTTCATTCCATGTGGGAACGCCAGATAGGTCTCCCTGTTGGTTGCCGACATTACCTATGCCACATAGTAGGAAGATGGACTTTACGCCTGTTTGCACGATATTGCGGAGTTCGGTGTCCATACCAGCCTTCTGTTCATCGGTGAGGGCATCATAGGCTTTGTCAAAGCGTCCGTTAAACCCCACACGAGCAATGTCTAGATTTTCCTTACCACAATGGTTGCGTTGTTGTAGGGCGAAGAAGTCCCAACTCCATCCTCCCATGCCGAACTTGAATTCTTGTTTTGTCCCTTCGTCAGAGATGTTGTATGGTACACTTACTGCCCATGGACTAGTGGTCATGGAACTACTGGATGTTGTTACATGTTGTGCGGTGGCGCATAATCCGATAAGGATAGCCACGATGAAAAGGTTTAAGCGTTTCATAGTATAGTATAATATGAATGATGGTAGGCTTGTGGAGTGATTATGTAAGTATGCGAGGTGTGCTTCTTAGCTTACACCTGCTAGTTCTATTTCGAATATGAGGGTCGAATGTTTGGGAATTCCAGCTACGCTCATAGCACCATAACCTACTTCTGAGGGTACATATATGCGCCACTTGTCGCCAACACACATTTGTGTGAGTGCTATTTGCCATCCGGTGATGAGGTCAGTGAGGCGAAATGCGTCAGGGTACCCCTGAGTGGTGTTGTCGTCAAATAGGCTACCATCGATGAGCATACCCTTGTAATATACTGATACGATGCTGCGTATGGTGGCTTTAGGACCATTGCCAGACTCGAGCACCTCGTACAATATGCCTTGTGCTGTTTTGTGTACTCCTTCTTGAGTAGCCTTGTTTTTCAGATACTCGATGTTTTGTTCTTTGTAGTTACTTTTTGCCATAATGATTATATATATGGCGACGAAGATAGATATAAAAATCGAAAAAATAAAACATTTTGTTGCATAGAACGAAAAAAGTCTATAACTTCGCGTTCCCAACACAAATATTATATTCGGTTGCGGCAGTAGCTCAGTTGGTAGAGCATCAGCTTCCCAAGCTGAGGGTCGCGGGTTCGAGCCCCGTTTGCCGCTCTAGAAAGAAAGATTTCTTTCTTTTTTTTTATGCCTTGAACCGGTGGTCGAAGATTGCCAATATAGCCCCGGTAACCTATGTTATAATCAAATCGTTCAGTTTAACTTTAGGAACATAGTGTATGCCATCATTGCGGTAGTAGGTGTGGCTGTCTTCTTCGTTAATCTCGATGAGACGTATGTTGTCATTGCCTTTGCCTATAGCGATGATAAGTAGGGGTGGGTAGGAGAGTGATAGTGCTTGAGTAATCTTTTCGGTATTGAAAGCTCCTATACATATGCCGTTGAGTTTCATTTCAGTAGCCTTCAGTAACATGCTTTGTGCTGATATGCCGAGGTCGATATCTACCCACCGGTCTTCGGGTTGCGTAGAGCATACGACAATGAATGCTTGTGGCTCGTTGTCTTTGGTGGGGAGGTGTAGCTCGGGCAGTGAGCCTCCAAGACGTATGTGTGGCAGCACCTTGTGAGCCTCTTCAGCTGTTACCAATCGGAATCTTAGGCACTGTTGGTTGCGTGCTGAGGCTATGCGTGTGTTTACGTTGACAATGCGACGTAGTTCTTCGGTGCTTACTAGACGGCTTTTGTCGTATCCTCGGTGGCTACGGTTACGTATAAGTAGTTGGTTAAGGGAAGGTGTTGTGCTCTTGGATATTTGCTGAGTACGTGAGCGATACTCTTCCATTCTTTTCTCTAGGTAGTTGTCTGCCATATTGCGTTGGGTGTGATGTGGTTGTCTATTATCTTACTCGTTCCAAATACGCCAAGCAGCTTTTGCTTGACCTATAAGCATGTCCATGCCGTTATGTACGGTGGCTCCATTATGCTCACCACATTGCATAAAGAGTGTCTTCTCGGGGTTATAAATTACATCGAATAGTAGGTGCTGTGTGTTTATTAAAGAATAGTTTAGGGCGGGGCATTCCTCTTTTTTGGGGTGCATACCTAGAGGTGTAGTGTTGACGATGACTGTGTGGCTACTCATAATCTCGGGGGTGAGATCTTCGTAGCAGAGCACATTCTCACTTGGGGTACGCGATACCTGTTGGGTGGTCAGTCCCAATTGCTGCAGGGCGTAGCATACGGCTTTGGATGCGCCTCCTGTGCCTAATATCAGTGCTTGCTTATGATGGAGCTTCAGTAGTGGGCGTATAGAGTCTGTAAAGCCTATGACGTCTGTGTTGTAGCCTTTTAAGTATATGTTGCCTTCATTCTGCTTTATTATCTTTACTACATTGACGGCTCCTATGGTAGCTGCGGCAGAATCTATCTCATGGAGATAGGGTATTACCTGTTGCTTGTAAGGTATGGTGACGTTGAAACCTCTCAACGTAGTTTCTTCTTTTAGTATGTTTGGCAATGCCTCAATGCTAGGTAGTTCGAAGTTCTTGTATTCGGCATCAATCCCCTCTTGCTCGAAAAAGTGGGTGAAATATCCTTTCGAGAAAGAATGTCCCAGAGGGTAGCCTATGAGTCCGTAGGTAGTGCGCATAAAGTGTATACAATTTGTGTGGCGCAAAATTATTGGTTTTATTTGATATAGTCAAACTTTTTCTTGTTGTAAATTGGCGTGGTAAGGTGTCGCTATGAATTGAACTGTAAAAAATGTTAAAATATGGAGGCGTTGTGCGGACATTTGTGCTATATTGCTTATATTCGTTGTGAAAATAAATGTAGTGAATCCTTTGATAATATGTGAAGTATGATAGGGTTTTGCATTTTGCTTAATATAATATAGTCAGTTTAAGTATGAAAAAGACAATTCTAACCTTTGGCATTCTCGGTTGTATGTTGACTGGATGTCAAAACAAGCAGCAAGAAGCAGTTATGGAACCTCAACAAGAGAATCTGGTAGTAAATACCATTATGGCTCGTCGCAGTATACGTAAGTATAAACCCCAGCCTGTAGAGCGTGAGACGATGGATCTTATTCTTAAGTGTGGAATCAATGCACCTAACGGACAGAATAAGCAGTCATGGGAGGTTCGTGTGGTTGATAACCCTGCGTTGATGACTGAGTTTAAAGAGGCTATGGCTAAGGGGCACCCCGATATGAATGCCGATATGGTGAAGGGATGTTTCCGTGATGCTCCTACCATGGTATTTATTGCTCGTGATAAGTCATACGACTTTTCTGCGTACGATTGCGGCCTGTTGGCTGAGAATATGATGCTCTCGGCATGGTCTGTCGGGGTGGGATCTATTTGTCTGGGAAGTCCTGTACGTTTTCTTACTGATAATGCGGAGTGTGCACCCTGTTTAACCAAACTCGGTTTCAGTGAAGGGTACGAGCTTTGTCTCTGCGTGGGCTTTGGTTATGCCGATGAGGAGCCTGCGGCTAAACCACGCGATTGGGGTAAGGTTAAGTATATAGATTAATCATTATGTATAGAGGGCAGCCATGTGTTGTCCTCTATACATATATAATATATAATAGGTAATGGGTAATATGAATGATCGAGTATCTCTTTTCGCAGCTAGCCTATTGGCTGTGTCGTCTATACAGGCTCAACACGAAGCGCAACGTCCAAATATTCTCTTTATCCTAGCGGACGATTTGGGTTATGCTGATCTCTCTTGCTATGGCAATGAGTATATACAGACCCCCCATATCGATCGTCTTGCGGCCACGGGTGTACGCTTTACTCATTGCTATGCTGGTTCGGCGGTGAGCTCACCTTCGCGTTGTACGCTCATGACGGGCAAGCATACTGGTCACAGCACTATACGCGACAACTTTGTGATGGCGGGTGGTATTGAGGGCAAGAAGGGTGACCAGACCATTCGTCGCATGCATCTGCAAGAAACTGATACCACCATAGCTGATGTGCTGCGTGCAGTCGGTTATCGTACTTGTTTGGTCAATAAATGGCATCTCGATGGATTCAATCCCGAGGCTACGCCTCTCAATCGTGGATTTGATGAGTTTTATGGTTGGCTCATCAGTACTGCTCACTCCAATGATCCCTATTATTATCCCTATTATCGTTTTCATAATAGAGAGTTGGTTAACATAGCCGCCAATGCCGATGGTCGGCATGCCATCCATAATACCGACCTCTCCACTAATGATGCCATAGCTTTTATCCGTCGCAATCAGCATCAGCCTTTCTTTCTCTATCTGGCTTACGATGCTCCACACGAACCTTATAATATCGATGATACCCATTGGTATGGGCATACTCCATGGGAGTCAAATACACAACGCTACGCTTCGCTCATTACGCATATGGATGAGGCTATAGGGCGTGTGGTTGCTGAACTTGACTCCTTGGGCTTGCGCGATAATACGCTTATTGTTTTTGCTTCGGATAATGGAGCGGCCCGTCAGGCTCCGCGCGAGACTTTGCGTTGTGTGGGCGATCTGCGTGGAATGAAAGGGCAAATGTATGACGGCGGTTTACGAGTGCCATTTATTGTCAATATGCCTGGACATGTTGATACCGCAATTTTGGACAATCGTATCTATTTTCCTGACGTGTTGCCCACGCTTGCCTCAATTGCTGATGCCGAGAAGTATTTACCTACCGAGATTGATGGGGTGAATGTGGCTCCTATATTTTATGATGGACATGAAGATATGGATACGCATAGTCGTTTGCTCTATTGGGAATTTCCCGGTAAGCAACGGGCAGCCATCCGTGGCGATTGGAAAACTGTATCGGTAAAGCGTGGTGCGCCACTTGAACTCTATCGCATATCAGCTGACCCTAATGAAACTATAGATTTGTCATCTATGTATCCAGAGGTTGTAGCCGAGATGGATAGTCTGATGCGTTGTGCCCATAAACCCTCGCCTAACTTCCCTGAATAGGATATGTTAGGAGATGGTAAGAGCTAACTCAAAAGGGTGGAGCGTAGTAGGTCAAATGTGTGTTAATTTAAAATAAAAAAAGAGGCCTAATGCCTTAGACCTCTTTGAGCGGAAAACGAGACTCGAACTCGCGACCCTAACCTTGGCAAGGTTATGCTCTACCAACTGAGCTATTTCCGCAATTATTTTTGTTTTGGTGAAGAGAATGAGACTCGAACTCACACGACCCAACGGTCACTACCCCCTCAAAGTAGCGCGTCTACCAATTCCGCCATCTCTCCATTTTGTTTCATTAAGTCAATTACTCGTTTGGTTTGTGCCCAGAACAGGACTCGAACCTGCACGTCTCTCAACACTCGCACCTGAAACGAGCGCGTCTACCATTCCGCCACCTGGGCATTACACCGACTCCTCGGTTGTAGACACAAATTCAAACTTGTGAGCGGAAAACGAGACTCGAACTCGCGACCCTAACCTTGGCAAGGTTATGCTCTACCAACTGAGCTATTTCCGCAAATTTGTTTTGCAATATTTCAAAGAACATCGGCATCGTTCCGTTTTGCGAGTGCAAAGGTACTGCTTTTTTTTGAACCGCCAAACAAATCTGCAAAAAAAATGCGTTTTTTTTCTTATTTTTTATTTTTGATGATTAACACCCTATAGTTGTTACATCTTTTAGTGTTATGTGTGCATTTTTTTCTCGTCTTCCCTTTGCCTATTTTATAGTACGGCTTGATCGTTGTCTTTGATGACCTGGTAGGTTGCTATGTAAATTTACTTTCAGTCTTACTGCTTGCTCTACTTTGCAAATTGTGGGGTAATGTATCGCTTTAAGTGTATAAACTACAACAATCATGTAGAAAACATATATTTCCTTTCGTGTTCATCGATATTTTTTGTACCTTTGCACTTTCAAAATTGTAAAAGGTATTAGGAATGAGTGTAAAAAAAGCAACCCCCGACTACATCTTTGAGGTGAGTTGGGAGGTGTGTAATAAAGTCGGTGGTATCTACACCGTACTTTCTACAAGGGCAAAGACCGTTTTAGAGAAGACAAATGCCCAATTGGTGTTTATAGGACCCGAACTCTGGAAAGAAACAGAGAATCCTCTTTTTAAGGAAGACAAGCGACTCTTGGCCGGATGGCGCAAAAAAGCGACAGAAGAAGGTCTTCAGATACGTATCGGACGTTGGAATATCCCTGGTGAGCCGATTGCTGTACTGGTAGACTTTACACCTTATTATAATATAAAGAATGATATTTATGCCGAGGCATGGAATCTCTTCAAAGTGGATTCACTGCATGCCTATGGCGACTACGACGAGGCCAGCATGTTCTCATACGCAGCTGCTCGCGTGGCCGAGAGCTATTATAATAATGTAATCGCTAAAGAGACGAAGAAGGGCGATGCCCCGAAGGTAATCTATCAGGCTCATGAGTGGATGACCGGTCTCGGTGCTCTCTTTTTGAAGCACTGGATTCCCTCTATCGCTACTATCTTTACCACACATGCTACCTCTATCGGTCGCTCTATCGCCGGTAACATGAAGCCCCTCTACGACTATATGAGTGGCTATAATGGTGACCAGATGGCCTGTGAACTCAATATGGAGTCGAAGCACTCTATCGAGAAGCAGAGCGCACACCGTGTGGATTGCTTCACCACCGTGAGCGAAATCACCGATGTGGAGTGTACCCAGTTGCTCGAGAAACCTGCCGATGTAATCCTCGTCAATGGCTTCGAGGACGACTTCGTACCCAAGGGTGCAGCTTTCACGGCCAAGCGTAAGGAGGCTCGTAAGGTGATGCTCAACGTAGCTAGCAAGCTGCTCGGTCAGGAGTTTGCTGACGATACCATCATCGTATCTACCGGTGGACGTTACGAGTTCCGCAACAAGGGTATCGACATCCTTTTGGAGTCATTGAAGCGCCTTGCTGCTGAGCCTACGCTCGACCGCGATGTATTGGCCTTCATCAACGTGCCCGCTTGGGTTAAAGGCCCCCGCGTGGATTTAGTTGAAAGATTACAGATGAAAGATGAAAGTAACTCTCAACTCTCAACTTTCAACTCTCAACTCTCAACTCCCGTCATCAGTCACGAACTCTACAATATGGACGATGACAAGGCGCTCTCTATGATGCGTGCCATCGGTCTTGACAACAACGCCAACAGCCGTGTGAAGGTAATCTTCGTGCCCTGCTACCTCAATGGTAACGATGGCATCTTCAACATGCCTTACTACGATCTGTTGCCCGGTGATGACCTCGCCGTATATCCTTCGTACTATGAGCCTTGGGGTTACACTCCGCTTGAGAGCGTGGCCTTTCATGTGCCCACTATCACTACCGACCTCGCAGGCTTCGGCCTTTGGGCAAACTCAATCAAGGGTGAGTACAGCCAACTCGAAGATGGTGTGAAGGTAGTGCACCGCACCGATAGCAACTGGGACGAGGCTGCCGATGAGATAAAGAACACTATCCTTGCTTTCACCAAGATGGATGCCAAGTTGGTGACACAATTGCGTCGCCGCGCTTCTGACATCGCTAAGAAGGCTCTGTGGGATAAGTTTATGAAATATTATCTCGAAGCATACGACATTGCTTTGAGCAAAGTGAATTGAACAATCATTAGTTAACTATTGTGATATGAAAATTAAAGTTAGTAATTCAAACGCACCTGCTTGGAAAGAGGTGAACGTTAAGTCGCACATTCCCGCTGAGCTTGCATGCTTGAGCGAGATGGCGCGCAACATTTGGTGGT
>JAFOYZ010000193.1 GCA_017424485.1 Bacteroidaceae bacterium | reverse complement strand
TCGTCTCAACCTCTACCGTATGCTGATGATCATTGCCGTGCTGCGCCGCTATGAGGAGCTGGGCTGTGTAGAGGGTATGTTCGGTGAGAAGCGCTTTGCCATCGCAGAGGCCGACCTCAAGTGGGGCCTCGCTTATATCTTCTATTGCATGATGCAGACCTCCACGATCTATGATCGCTTGCGCCGTGAAGAGAGAGAGGAACCCAAGCGTATCTACATCAGCGCCCTTGCCTTTCTACATATGCTCCCCAAGCAGTTCACCACTGCTGAGGCCGTACGCATAGGTGAGGAGATGGGCATCAAGAAGAATGCTGTAGCCAAGAAGCTGGCCAAGCTGAGCAAGGAGTATTACATCGGCAAGGTGCGTCAAGGCGTGTTCGTGAAGACCTCAAAAATGGAAAGGAACAACTGGAAGAAACAATGTACACTTTCTGTCGCCTAATCTGCTGAGCATCACGGAGGCTAAGCCTGAAAGATTTACACAAAGATTTACACTTTTTGTACACTTTTTTGGATAGTTTTATAACTATGGATGGACTGTTATAGCAGTTTGAATCGCACCTTGGCTACCACGTTCATCGGACGCAGCTGGCATACGTTGCGGTAGATGTTGAGGTTGCTGTAGTTGACCTGCGTGTAGGCTTGCTGGTTGAAGAGGTTGCTGGCCTCTACCTCGAGGTCGATGCGCTTCATCTTGTACTTCACCTTGGCATCGGCAAACCAGTGGTGGCGGTTCTCGTCGGTGAGGTTGTTGTAGCTGTCCTCGGCCGAGGCGGAGAGGGTGAGCTTCTTCGTCAGGTGCAGGTTCATCGTCAGGCGGTGGGTGGCGGTGGTGATGGTGCGTGCCGAGGCGGCACCGCCCTGCACGTAGCTCTGGCTCATGCCGCAGCCCGAGCTGAAGACGAGGTTGATCTGGCGTATGGGCGTGATGGTGCCCGCACCGCCGAACGACAGGCTGCGGTACTCCATGGGGTAGATGATGCCGCCGATGTACTGCTCGTCCTGAGTGAGCGAGGCGTTGGCGAAGAGGCTCAGCGTAGCTTGCCACCAGTTGAAGCCCTGGCTGAGGCTGGCTCCGGCGCGGTAGGTGTCGGAATGGGTATCCTGCTCTATGCCCTCGACGATGGAGGTGACCCCGTCGTAGCGGTAGCCGTACACGACATTCTCGTCGAGGCGGGTGTAGCCGAACTCGGCATTGGCAAAGGTACCCGAGAGGCTGTTGGCATAGCGCACATCGGCATTGGCGGCGAGTGTGCCGCGATTGAAGAGGCGGTCCACGTAGTCACGCTGGAAGGTGCGGTAGTTGGTCATGATGGCTCCCTGATAGATGGCATTGGGGTTGCCCACGTTGCGGTGGTAGCGCACGCTGGCTCCGCCCGACAGTTCATTGCCCGTGTAGCTGAGTGCCAACGACGGCGCCACGAGCAGCTGCATGTGGTGGTAGTTGCCCGAGTGGATGCGGTCGTCGAGGTTCTGCGTGTTGAGGTTGAGCGGCAGGGTAAGGGTAGCCTTGAAGTCTTCGTACCTGTAGGTGTACTCCTGCCCCAATACCAGTTCGTAGAGGCGATACCACACATCGTTCTGCAGGGCGCTGCCCGTGAGCGGGGTGTAGCCGTCGAGGTCGCTCTCCACGTGGTGTATGCCGCCCACGAAGTTGATGCCGTAGTTGAGGCGGAAGTTGCCGAGCCCTATGCCATAGCCCGTGTGGAACGTGGCGGCGTAGTGCTGCGAGGTGATGTCCTGCGTGTAGCGGGCGGTGCTGTCGATGCTCACGCCGAGGGTGCTCGGCCTGTGGGCAGCGCCCACGGAGAAGTTGAGGCGGAAGTTGTTGTCGCCGATGCTGCGGATGGTGTTGGCCGTGTTCTTGATGGAGAACTCGGGACGGTCAAACCGCTGTGTCACGCGCTGCGCACCGCTCAGGGCGTTCGAGGTGAGCGTGCCCGTCACGGCATCGCGGTTCCACGAGCCCTTCACCTGCAAGCGGTTGTTGAAGAATCCCTCGTCGGCATTCCACTGGTAGTGCGCCTGGGCATTGAGGTTGTGCAGGTGGGTTTCAGATGTGAGCGTCTCTTCCGTCACGAGGCGTGTGTCGGCAGTCACGAAGCGGTCGTTCATCGTGTAGCCCTCGCGGCGTATATCGTCGTTGTGGTAGGTGGCGTTGAGGGTCAGCTCGGTGTCCTTGTTGAGCTTCTCCAGGTGGTTGAGCCCTATCGCATGGGTGCGGTTGTCAAGGTATCGGCGCTTGGGCAGCCCTGCACTTGAGGGCATCACCGCCCCCATGGGGCAGAAGGGGTATAGTCCCACACCGCCCATGTTGTATTGCTCGGCCAGCTCGGTGGATACGTCGTTGCCCGCATTGTCGCCCTTGTAGACGGTCATGTGCTGGCGGCGCTTGCCGAAGTACATCGCCGTGGCCTCGCCCGCCATGAGCGGATTACTGCCTACGCTACCCTGCAGCTGCGCACCGCCACCCAGCATGGCGTTGACGGAGAAGGTGCCCTTGGCCTCGGGGCGCAGCTTGAGGTTGACAGCCACCTTATCGGTAATCTCCTTCCCCTGCAGCGACTTGATAGCCTGGTGGTTCTCCATCACCTGCACGGTAGCCACATCCTGTGCGCTGACGTTTTTTGTGGCCAGTCCGTAGCGCGAGTGCAGCATGTCCATGTCCTCGATGTAGAATTTCGAGATGCTCTGCCCGTTGTACTTGATGCCTCCGCTCTCGCTCACCTCCATGCCGGGCATACGCTTGATGACGTCGGCAATCACGCGGTCGTCCTGCTGCTTGTAGGCGGCCACGTTGTAGTTGATGGTGTCGCCGCTCCGCCGTATCTTGTCGGCCACGATGCTCACCTCCTTGATTGTTATCGATTGTTCCACGGTAAGGAAGTCGAGCCGCTGCGAGCGGTTGGGCACCATCTTTATGTTCTGCCCGATGGCCATACCTGCCGCCGTCACCGCCACGGAGTCGGTGTCGAAGGCAAACTCCACCTTGTAGTACCCGCTCGCCACATCCACATCGGCAAAGCCGAGGATGATGCCCTTGCCCTTGGGCGATACGGTGACGTAGGCATCAGCGGCCTTGCCGTCGGCACCCTTCACGTAGCCGTCAATGACCGTTTTGTCTTGGGCAACGCTATCCAGCGCTATCGCCGTCAAGAAGGTGACAAGTAGTATGTGGTGAAGTTTCGTGTTCATCGTGCTTTGTTTTATGGGTTGGTTATTCCAGTTCAAGGGGTTCGTAGGGGGTATGGATGGAGACGAGTTCTTTTTTCTCTATTTTTCCATTAGGCAGTATTTCGGCTTTATGGTAGTCTGCTGCTCGCCACCAGTTTTCTGTAAATCGACGTTGCATTTTCTGTACTTTCTCACGACTCTCCACCTTGTAATTCTTGTATTCGTAGCGGATGATGGGATGCCTGCCTGTTTCTACTTTTACAGCTTCGAAGGTGTAGAGTGTATCTGTATCGTGCGCTTTGAGGATAAGTCCGGGCAAACCGCCGAGTTTCCACGGTCCTTGGCGCACAGGAATGTCGGGAGCAAACCATGCCACATAGTCCCGCCCACGGAAATGACACGTAGCCTTTTGGCACGTATAGCCCAATATATCTTGCGTCTCAAAGGATATGTTCCACGATTGGCGAGGGATGGGCTCAGAATATTGTGAGTTGTGCTCTTCAAGCCACATGGGCATACAGGCATATTCGGTAAGTATGCCATTTTGCATATAGAACTCGGAGAATTCGTATTGAATCCAAGTTCCTTGATCCTTTCCACCAGGCCCCAACCATTTGGGGACTCCAGTGGGATTGGGGTTTTCTTCATGCCATTTTCGTAACAGCGAATCGCTGTTGTATACAAACCAGCTATAATATTTCGAAATGCTATCTCCTATATCCAAACGCTGATAGTCTATGTAGGTGCCCATGTGGGTTATGCTGTCGGCATTCAGTGCATACCATACGCGTAGGTTGGTAGAGTCTACGACAGAAATAGCCCCATGATTCTTGACTATATACAAGGGTTGGGGTGAATGTGCTTGTTTTTGCTGGGCTACCACCGATGCAGCAACCAATATAGCCGTCGCAGTAACCAATAATCTTCTTGCATTCATAATTGTATTCTCTTATTTATTCCAGTTCAAGGGGTTCGTAGGGGGTGTAGATAGATACAGCCTCGCCTGCTTCAACATTGCCATTGGGCATAATCTCTGCCCGATGATAATCTACTGCTTTATACCAATTTTCGGCAAACTCTCGTTGCATTTTCTGCACCTTCTCACGCTTTTCCACCTTGTAGTCCTTGTATTCGTAGCGAATGATAGGATGTTTGCCTGTCTCTATTTTTACGGCCTCAAAAGTATAGAGTGTGTCTGCATCGTGTGCTTTGAGGATGAGGCCTGGCAAACCGCCAAGTTTCCACGGTCCTTGGCGTACGGGAATGTCGGGAGCAAACCATGCCACATAGTTGCGTCCACGGAAATGACACGTGGCTTTTTGGCAAGTATAGCCCAATATCTCTTGCATCTCAAAGGATATAATCCACGACTGGCGGGGAATAGGCTCGGAATACTGTGAGTTGTACTTATGTAGCCACCCTGGCATGCAGGCGTATTCGGTAAGCAAACCATTCTGCATATATAAATCGGAGAATTCATATTGTATCCATGTGCTTTTGTTCTTTCCACCTGGCCCTTGCCACGATGGAGCTGACTGTGCCTTGGGGTGTGCTTTGTGCCATTCGCGCAGTAACGAGTCACTGTTATATACAAACCAACTGTAATACTTGGAAATGCTGTCGCCTACATCCAGACGTTGATAGTCGATATAGGTGTTCATATCGGCTATGCTATCGGCATTCATGGCATACCATACACGGAGGCGCGTGGAGTCTATGACAGACATCTTGCCTTGATTCTTTTTAAAAGGAGCACGCGCATGGCC
>JAFOYZ010000192.1 GCA_017424485.1 Bacteroidaceae bacterium | reverse complement strand
TTCTGAGCGAACAATATCACACCTACGATAATTATTTATCACACCTACGATAAAAGTTTATTTCACCTATGACAAAGGAGGAGAGAATCAAGAACCGCGTGGAGCACGAACTTGCCGAGGCTAACGAGAGGCTGGCACGGCTGCATGGGATTAACCCGAACGATAATAAGTACCAAGCGAAGAAGTACATCATCCGCTATGCCTTCGACCACCATATCACGGTGGCCGAGGCGCAGATGATTGTTGCCGAGAAGAGAAGGGAGGGGCAGCTATGGTGAGGAAAGCAACGGAGGCCATCGACAAGCAGATACAGATTGAGCTGGCCAAGGGTAGCCTTGACGTGTATCGCAAGCTGTTGAAGGAGGTTGACAATCTGCCATCGCTCATCGTGAACGTGACCACACGCGAGGGACATAACAAGGCCGAGATACACCCTATCGTGACAGCACTCAATCAGAGTGCCGAGACGCTGCGAAGGCAGCTATCGGAGTTGCTTGTTACCCCGAAATCGAAGGGAACACGCAGTGGCCGCACGGCAGACTCTACGGATGACCCGTTGGCAACCCTTTTGGAGAAAATAAACGATATCAGCGATGATTGAGCAACTAAGCGAGGCAAAGGTACGCGGGCTGAAGGAAAGTGCCGCAAATCGCATTAAAATAGGCTTAAACAGCGACCGCATGGACATCGTCAACAAGACGGACAAGCTATGCGGAAAGCATCGTCTGCGCAGATACCTCTCCGACCTCGTGGACGGAGACAAGCACAACGTGTATGAGCAGCTGGCAGGTGCGCGGTTCTTCGAGTTCCTGGAGCGGTACGATTTCAAGCCATCGAAGGTGGCGATGGCGGTGCTGCTCTTCGAGAGTCTGCCCATGCCCTCATCGAAGGGGCGCGACTACTCGGAGTGTACCGCGTGCGAGGTGTTCGAGTTCGCCTGCATATACGGCTTCTACCACAAGGGGCTGAGGCTCACCACCGATGTGCTGCTCTTCGTCCCGCGTAAGTATGGTAAGACTACGCTGTGCGCGGTGCTCGCCCTCATTGATACGCTGTTCGGGGATGCCGATGCCGAGGCTTACATATCGAGTAACCAATACCAGCAATCGCAGATCTGTTTCAAGTCCATATCGAAGATGCTGAGGATGCTCGACTCAGGACACGGCCACTTCAAGTTCCGCCGCGATACGATAGACATATCGCTGCCCAAGCGCGAGAGCCTTATCCGATGCCTCCCCTACTCACCCGATAAGCTCGACGGCTTGAAGGCCTCCATCGGCATATACGATGAGCTGGCGCAGGCCGAGAGTTTCGACCAAAAGAACGTGATAGCCTCCTCAATGGGTACGCGTGCCGAGCCGCTGATTGTAGATATTACCACGGCAAGTGCAAAGACTGAGACCCCTTTCGTGGAGGAGTTGGAGGCCTACAAGCGCATCCTGCGCGGTGAGGCCGAGGGCGACAATGTGTTTCCACACCTCTTCGAGCCTGACCCGTGGGATGACCCCTTCAAGGTGGAGACGTGGTACAAGGTGCATCCACACATGGGCGTTACGGTGAACGAGGAGTTCTACCACCGCCAAGCCGAGGGAGCGCACCGCGGATATGACAATCGCAAGGAGTTCCTCACGAAGCTGTGCAATCAATTCGTATTCGGTGAGGAGAAATCGTGGTACGAGGCGAGCACCATCCATGAGTTGATGCAGCCCTTCACCCTCGCAGGGCTGAGGTCAAAGGTGGGCGACCTCTACGGAGTGGCCGCTGTCGACCTCTCGGTATCGGGCGACCTCTCGGCGGTGACCTATCTCATCTACGACTCCGTGGGAATGCACTTCTATTCCAAGACCGACTACTACCTACCCGAGCAGTCGGTGACGGGAAGCAACGCGGCACTCTACCGCGACTGGGCAGACAAGGGATTCCTCACCCTCACGGAGGGCAGCGCGATAGACCCCTCGAAGATTGCCGAGGATGTGATAAAGGCTGGCGATGACATGATAATCTGCAAGGTGGGCTATGATGCCTACAAGAGCAAGGACTTTTGCAACACGCTCATCGCCTATGGCGCGGAAAATGCGCTGCTCGCTGTGAAGCAACCCATATCGAACTTCACCGCTCCCGTGGGCAAGATGGGGCTGCTCATCGACCGCAAGGCCATCACATTCGATGCCAACCCCATCACCGCGTGGTGCTTCCAAAACAGCTACCTCATGGAGGATAACAATGGCAACTGCAAGCCGATGAAGAAAAACAAGGATTCGCCCATGAAGATAGACGGCTGCATCACCAATCTGATGGCATTGATAGCCATAGCCGAGTGTGGTATAGGATGATGCGATTGATATATGCGATTACGGGAATACGCACTCAATCGCACCAATCGCATAATCGCAAACATTCGGAATGTCGGCTATTGTCGGCGTATGTAGGCGAAAGATTTAACGAATCTTAACGGCTCGATAATTCGGGCGCAAACGGATAACAAAAGGCCTTCCGCGTGTGTATTTTTGTAAGCAACAAAAGTGCATACATGGGCTTAATTAGCAACATATTCCGCAGAAAACAACATATCCGCAGTGTTGGTACCTTAAGGCAAGAGGGCGGCAGAGTGGTGTATTACCCCTCGTCACCCCTCTTTGCCGAGAAGGTAGCAGCCGTATATTCGTGCGAGAAGTTGATAGCGGAGTCAATAGCCAAGATACCCCTCGAACTTAAGCGATACAACGGCGTAGGCCGCTACTATGTGCGTGATGTCAAGAACCCGCTATTCGATGTGTTGGCCACACGGCCAAACGCACGTATGACAGCCTATGACCTCCTACGCGGCACGGTCATGAATATGCTGAACTACGGCAATGCCTACCTCTTCCCCGTG
>JAFOYZ010000191.1 GCA_017424485.1 Bacteroidaceae bacterium | reverse complement strand
GTTGGGCACAGGCCGAAGCCGAACTGCCCGAAGGCAAGAAACTGCACGACCTGTATCCCGTAGCAGGTGATGCCGATGGCAATACCATCTACGGTGCCGATGGCAAGCCTCTCCGTATGGCCTACAACTACAATGATGGTAAGGCACAATATTCATTCCGTGGTGGTGATGCCATGTACGAGGATATCAACAAGGACGGTAACATCAACCAGCTTGACATTGTATACTTGGGCAACTCTAACCCGAAGCTCCAGGGTGGTTTCGGTGTAACCCTCATGTACAAGCGCTTCCAGTTGAGATCACAGTTCACCTTCCGTTACGGTGTAGATGTCATCAACTCAGCCCGTATGAATATCGAGAATATGCACTCAAACAACAACCAGAGTATCGCTGTCAACTGGCGTTGGAGAAAAGAGGGTGACAACACCATGATGCCTCGTGCCATGTATAACGCCGGTTACAACTGGTTGGGTAGCGACCGCTACTTGGAAGATGCATCATACCTCCGTATGTCATATTTGCAGGCTTCATACAACTTCGACCCACAAGTACTCAAGAAGTATGGTCTGAGTCAGCTTCAGTTGTCAGCCTCTGCCAACAACCTCTTCGTACTCACCAAGTACACCGGTGTAGATCCCGAGTTTGGTGTAAACGGTTGGGGACAGGCATTTGACAACTCTAAGACACCGCGCGGACACCAGTTTACATTGAACTTGACCGTAGGATTCTAATAATGAAAAGCAACAGAATACAGATATGAAAAGTTTCAATAAAATACATACTACACGTTTTAGTCGTACGATTAAAACATTGGCATTGGGAGCCATGGTTGCCATGACCTGCTCCTGCGAGGACTTCCTCACAATCTATCCTACCAACGATGTTGTATTGGAGAACTATTGGAAGACCAAGAACGATGTGGACAACATGGTGATGAACAGCTACCGCCTGATGACCACGGGCGATTTCACCAAACGCCTCATCGTATGGGGTGAGCTACGTGGCGACAACGTGGTAGAGGGCACCTATGATGCAAATAAGCATGGTGATATCAAGAACATCATGGAGGCCAACTTGCTGCCACAGAATGGTTACAATGACTGGTCATCATTCTATAAGGTGATCAACAACTGTAACATCGTACTCAAATATGCACCTCAGGTACTGGATGAGGACCCCGACTTTACTGAAGGTGACCTCGACGTAATCCGTGGTGAGATGCTCGCTATACGTGCACTCTGCCACTTCTACTTGGTACGTGCATTCCGCGACATCCCCCTACTCGACTATGCTGTCATTGATGATGACCAAGACCTTTATCAAGAGCAGGTAACTCCCGTACAGGCTATCGACTTTATCTTGAAAGACCTTTACGAAGCTGAGAATCTGGTAATGGCATCGGGTAAATATCCTATCCTAGCAGAAAATAAGGGACGCATCACCAGAGATGCTGTGCGTGCTATGATTGCTGATGCCCTGCTATGGAGAGCAGCATTTGAGCAATATGCAGCACAAGGAGGTAGTGTGGATGTATCTGAATACTACACCAAGTGTGCAGAGTATTGCGATATGATTATCAACGACCGCAATGCTTACGTAAAGGAGTATGAGACCGAGAACAAAGTCACATCAATTGGTTGGGTAGACGATGAATACCCATTGGAGCATCACCCACTGACCAATACGGGTAACTCAAATGTATTGGATAATCCCTACAGACAACTTTTCATCACAGGTAATAACCTGCGTGAGAGCATCTTCGAGATTCAGCACTCCAGCACTGACGATAATGCCAATTTCGAGGTACCCGCATTCTATGGTAGCAGCAATACTACCGGTGCGTTCAACGTAGGTCCGCTCTCAGCACCTCGTTATATGGCAGAAAAGAGCAACGATGGTCTCTATGCCAATACCGACTTCAGACGCGTAAGCTACATTGAGCAGAAAGAGGGTGAAGTGGACATCTACCCCATCATTAAATACAATTTGTATTCTGCAGGTGGTACAATCGACAAGCCTACCTATAGTAGCTACAAGACATCAGGCACCAAACAAAATGTAGGTACCTACATCATGGATCAGACCAACTGGATTGTATATCGTATCACCGACGTTATGTTGATGAAGGCCGAGGCATTGGCATTCCGCAACGACACTACAAATGGTAACACTCGCGACCTTGAGAACGCATTCGCATTGACAAAGGCTGTATACAATCGCTCTAACCCCTACATCAAAACCCTTGCCGACACACTGACCTATACACAAGGTAGTGCTGCTAGCCTGCAGGAGGTCATTCTGGAGGAGCGTCAGCGCGAATTGGCATTCGAAGGCAAGCGTTGGTTCGACCTTGTGCGCAAAGCACTGCGCGACGGTAATACCGGCCCCATGCTCGATATCTTGATCACCAACAAGTATGAAAGCAACCAAAAGGCTATCCGAAGCAAGATGACCGCCATGGACTGCCTCTTCTTCCCCATCTTGGAACGCGAGCTCCATGCCAACCCTCTCTTAAAGCAGAATCCTGCATACGAGACAGAAGACATGTATGAGAAGAACTAAAAACAGGTGCAATACTATGAAACATAACATCTTAAAGCATATCGCACTGGCTGTTGCTATCGTATGTACAATGGGAGGTTGCCGGGAATACATCGATGAAGGTTCTCGCTACACCTTTACTGGACATACCATTGCATCGTTCCTCGAAGAACATGAGGACGTATACAGCAACTTTATTGAGATATTGAATCGCGGTGGACGACTCACCCTGATGAAAGCTTATGGTCAATACACCTGTTTTGCTCCTACCAACG
Source organism: Bacteroidaceae bacterium (assembly GCA_017424485.1). Lineage (GTDB taxonomy): Bacteria > Bacteroidota > Bacteroidia > Bacteroidales > Bacteroidaceae > UBA1189. Next base: position 17,266 of record JAFOYZ010000191.1, on the reverse strand, counting down.
ATGCCATCACAAGATTCCTTTTCGAACAGGACTCTATCTATCGTGCCTCTTTGGTAGACGACAACCCCAACGACATCGTATGGACAGGTGTAACCTCACCAGAGCTGAGCGAGTTGTCAGACTCAATGTGTAAGGTGATATCACAGACTCACCTCCTCAACGCCGTTTATCTGACTACCGATATGGAGGGTGACATCATTCCTACCATGAACTTGAATGACCGTTACCTCAGCCTCAGCTATGATGTAGATGCAGCCGGTCTCAACGTACTGCTCATCAATGGCACAGGTAAGATTATTGCTAAAGACGAAGAGGTAGAGAATGGTGTAGTACATACCATCGCTAGCGTACTGAACCCCTCAACCAACACTGTACCTGCACAGATTCTCGAACATGAGTATTTCCACATCATCGGTGAGGCTATTGAAGCTACTGGCTATGCCGACAGACTGCAGGATTACAAGGATGAGAGCTATACTGACGGCGACCTCAAATCAAAAGGTATCTACGAAAGTAGCCCCTTGTGCCCCTACCCTGCCAACCGCTACTTCGGATTCACTGCATTCCTGGAAACCGACCAGGTATTCTTCGACAACGGTATCTACAGTTTCGAAGACCTCAAGGAGAAATGTGCAGAATGGTACCCCGATGCTGACCCCTCAGCTCCGTTGACAAGTATGGACAACCCAGTAAACCAGTTTGTAGGTTATCACCTCATCGACCGCAAGCTTGCTTACTCACGCCTCGTATGCTACAAGATCAATCCGCACAGCAACTGGAACTCTGAGAAAGACTTGGTAAACTTCACCGATCGTAATGAGTATTACGAGACTATGAACAACAAGTTGATGAAGTTGACCATGCCTCGTAGCAACCCCAAGTACCAGACTACTATCTTGATCAACTACTCAAAGGAAACCGACCAAGCTTCAGAGCCCTACATGAACACCATCGTGTATAACCCTGAGGATTTCAGATCACTGGATACACTCTATGCTGCATTCGGAGCAGAAGCCTTGAATGGAACAATTCATGCGATTGACAAAATCCTGCTCTACAATGAAGATGTAATGGGTGGCCGTGTACTTAACGACATTATCCGTATTGATGCATCTGCCCTCTGCTCTGAATTGACCAACAATGATATCCGTTGGCACTATTTCACACACAGTGGTGACGGTGAGGTATACATCCCCCACACCTACTGTAAGAACATGAAGGTATACACCGATGAGACCCGCCAGTATTACCTATCACCGCATACCAGTTGGTTCAACTACCAAGGTGACGAGATGATGACATTGGGTGCATTCGACTTTGCTTATAAATTGCCTCCTGTACCCGCTGGAACCTACGAGATACGTATGGGCTACTCGGCTAACAACAACAGACACATTGTGCAATTCTATGTTGACAATGAGGTAGCAGGTATCCCCGTAGACCTCCGCATCTCATCAAGCAACCCTGCTATCGGATACGTGGCTGATGCATTGACAGAAGACAATGGTATCCAGAACGACAAGGAAATGAAGAACCGCGGTTACCTGAAGGCTCCTACCAGCTATCGTGGTAATGGAGAAAACAACATCGCTCGAGATGACCCAGGTATCATCCGTAAGGTAATCACTACCAAGTACCTCGGTGAAGGAGAACATTGGATACGTTTCAAGAATGTAAACGAAAATGACAATGGTAGCGCTCAGTTCATGCACGACTACTTTGAAATCGTTCCCATGACCTTCCTCCGCAATGAAAATCTATCATTGGAAGAGAAACGTAAATAAGGATTCAAGAATAATAAAGTATATATTTTCATTATGAAAAGAAAAAATATTGTATTAAAGGCACTGACATGCGGAGTAGCAGCACTTGCGTTCACTGCATGTACAGACACTTGGGAGAGCCACTATGAGCCCAAACCCGAACTGAATGCCACAGAAACACTATGGGACCTCATCGAGGCAGATCCCGAGCTCAGTGATTTTGCCGCTTATGCCAAAGCGACTGGTTATGATGTTATCCTCGGACAGAATCGTGCATACACCATTTGGGCCCCTGTAAACGGTTCGGACTACTATTCAGCACACACACTGGAAGGAGCTAACGACAGTATCCTCAAAGCATATCAGTTTGAGTTCGTAGAGAACCACATTGCCAACTACGTGCATAATGCAAGTGGCAACATGAGCGATAACCTCGTGAAAATGTTGAACGGTAAGTACAATCGCTTTGAAGGTTCTTCAAACAACTATACATTCAAGAATGCCGAAGTGGCAACAACCAATTTGGCAGCAAAGAATGGTGTCCTTCACAAGCTTGCTACCCATGCGACATTTACACCTAACATTTGGGAGCAGTTGTCAAAAGTAGACTCAATCTCATTGCTTTGTGATTTCTTGAAATCGTATGATGAGATCTATTTCGACGAATTAAACAGCGTAAAGGGTCCGACCGTAGGTGGAGAAGTGACCTACCTGGATTCTGTGATTATCGAGCGCAATGAGTGGTTTGGACGCTTTGGACAAATCAATCGTGAGGACAGCTCTTATACCATGTTTGCTCCGACCAACAAAGCATGGCGTGAGATTTACGAGAAGGCCAAGACCTACTTCGTATACCAAACCAACAACGCCTTTGGTGATTCATTGCAAGATGTCATGGCAAAAGACTTCATCGTACGCCACTTGGTATTCAGCAATACCATACAGAAGAATCCTCAGGACTCTCTGACCTCGTATTGCACATCAAGCACCAACGGTTATTACACCCAGGAAAGAGAGAACTTCAAGGGTGACGATCTGAAGAGACTCTACGACAATCTGGTTGAGACCTATGAACTCAGCAACGGTACCCTGAACATCGTTGACAGCTACAACTATCGTCATCTTTGGCACGATACACTCCGTATCGAGGGAGAATCATTGATGGGTGAAGCTGAAGGACTTTCATCAGGATTCGAGTATGCACAATCAAAGAAAGATATTGCCACAATCAGCAAAGACAGTGTAGAGAAATATAAGCAGACCCACAATGGCCGTATTGGTGTATACGCACCATCAACTGCTACTGGTAATCCCACACTGACCTTCACCGTGCCTAATGTGTTGTCAGCAAAATACCGCGTTAAAGTAGTATTTGTACCTGCCAACTTCGTCAACTATCGTGACACCGTGCTGTTGCCTAACAAATTCAATGCCACACTTAAGTATAGAGACGTGACAGGTAAGTCAAAGTCTTTGGTTATGGGTAAAGACCTAACCACCAACCCCTTGAAGGTAGATACCATTACCTTGATTCCAAATAAGGCTGAGGAGGGTGTAGACTACTTTGAATTCCCTGTAAACGAATATCTTTTGAGCACAAGTGAAACAACCATGACAGAACTTGAGATCAAGGGTCGTGTAGGTTCACGTGAAACAGAATTTGACCGTGTACTACGTATCGATCAGGTTTATCTTGAGCCGGTTACAGAAGAATAAGTTCACTATAACATTAAAAAGAAAAGACGATGAAAACATTGAAATCTATACAACCCCGTTTGGTGGCATTCTTCACCTTCTTGGCTCTGCTTGCAGGTACAAGTACGGTAAATGCCCAAACTGAAGAGCCTGCCGCTGTATCAACCGAGCAGAAGGCTGCCGAAGAGTTAGAAGTAATTACGGGTATCATCATTGATGCTGCTACCCAAGAGGCTATCCCTGGTGTACGCGTTGAAGCACTCGGCAACAACCGATTCACCGCAATGACCAAGCCCGATGGTACATTCAGCATTAAGATTCCTGCTTATGTAGCATCACTCTATGTATCTACACCCGGTTACGAAAGCGTAATTATCAAAGCGCGTCAGAAGAAAGATATCATCGTAGCTTTGTACGACGAGAAATTCAGCACCTATGCCGAGAATGGTTTTGAGGTTACAGCTAAGAGCCAGGCTACTATAGACATGTCTAAGGCAACAACGCTTGAGACTGAGATTCAGAATAAGCTTGGTGCAGACGTACGTACGATTACACGTTCGGGTATGGTAGGCCTCGGTGGTCTGATGATGATGCAGGGTATCAATACACTCAACGCATCGGCCCAACCTCTCATCGTATTGAATGGTGTTATCCAGGACTTGCAAGACAGCTATGCTGCCATCCACGAAGGATACTACAACAATACACTGGCTGCAATCGATGTAAACGACATCGAGAAGATTACTGTACTGAAGAACGCCACCTCTATCTATGGTGCCAAGGGTGCTAATGGTGTTATCTTGATTGACACCAAGCGTGGCCATAGCATGGCTACCCGTATCGATGCACAGGCTTTCGGTAGCTACACGATGACTCCGCGCTTGCCCCAGATGATGAATGCTGAGCAATATCGCATTTATGCCAACGAGTTGATGGGCGGTATCACTACCGACAAGACCCGTTTCCCCTTCCTTTGGGACCACGACAACTACTACTATAACAAGTATCATAACGAGACCAACTGGAGCGACTACATATACCAGAATGCATGGGCACAAAACTACCGTGTAAACGTACAAGGTGGTGACGAGGCAGCTATGTATAACTTCTCACTTGGTTTTGCTGATGGTGCCAGCACCATTAAGGCTAATGACTTTAACCGTCTGAACATACGCTTCAACACCGACATCAACTTGTCGAAGAATATGAAGACACGTTTCGACATATCATACAGCCGTATTGTACGTGACCTCCGTGACGATGGTATCCAGCAGGATTTGAATGCAGGTCCCATGGTATCACCTGGATTCCTGTCACTCATCAAGGCTCCTTTCTTGAGCCCTTACCGTTACAACAACTCAGGCGTCTTGACAGGTGCTTTGGAGAAGGCCGACGATTTCGCAGTATTCAACACTGCTACTATCAACAACAGTTATGCTAACCCCTTGTCTATATTGGAGTTTGGTGCTGGCAACAACAAGAACAATCAGGAATACACCGTATTTGATGTAACTATCGCTCCCGAGATTAACATCGGCAAGGGTTGGAAGGCTTCTACCCTCTTCAACTATACCTTGCACCGCACCAACGAGAAGTATTTCCGTCCGATGACAGGTACACCTAAGTTCCTGATCACAGGTACAGGTTACACAGAAAATGAGGTTCGCTCATTCTTCTCTAAGGAAGAAGCAATCTACAACGATACCCGTATTTCATGGGACAAGAAAGCTGGCAGTCACAACATCAGCGCATTTGGTGGATTCCGCTTCTCTAACTTCGCTTATGACTCAAACTTCATGTCGGCACACAACACCGGTAACGACAAGTTGCCCGACGTAAAGTCAACATACGACTATGCAACCACCGATGGTGAAGATAACGTATGGCGCAACATGAGCTACTATGCCAATGTAGACTACAACTACCACAACAAGTATTTCGTGCAGGGAAGCATCGCTGCTGAGACCTCTTCACGTTTTGGTAGAGAGACCGAAGGCGGTATCAAGCTCGCAGGTGTTTGCTGGGGTATCTTCCCCTCATTGCAAGCCGGTTGGTTGGTTTCATCTGAAGATTTCTTCAACCCCAATGGAATCGATTACCTTAAGCTCCGTGCCGGTATCGACTGGTCAGGTAATGATAACATCAGCAACAATGCCGCATTCAGCTACTTCAGCAATGTTCAGTTTAGCGGACAGCTCATGGGTCTGAAGCTTTCAAACATCGAGAACCAGGCTATTCAGTGGGAGACCACACGTCGTATGAACCTCGGCTTTGATATGCATGCCAACGATAACCGCTTGCGTATCTCAGGTGACATATTCCACAACCACACCTCCAACCTGCTCACCTTGAAGCAATTGAGCTATCTCACTGGTTTGGATTACTACTGGTGCAATGGTGGCGCTATGAACAACACAGGAGCCACAGTGAACGTTACCAACCGCCTTATCAGCACCAAGAACTGGAAGTGGGAAACAGGTGTAAGCCTCGGAACCTATAAGAACTATATCACCCAGTTGCCCGACGGCACCACCTTCAAGAGTGGCAAGGATGGCGATCTCTACGGATTTACCACCGATATGTATGGTGCAACTATCCTCAGCGCAGAGGGACACTCGGCTGGTGTATTCTTCGGATATGAGACTGATGGTGTATATGCCACAGCTGCCGACGTACCTAGCGTAAATGGTGAGCCTATCTCTACCCAGGATGTGAATACAGGTATCAAGACTCCGTTTGCTGCAGGTGACGTGAAGTTCATCGACCAGAACGGCGACAACGTCATCAACCTTGAGGACCGTGTCATCATTGGCAACCCCAATCCTGACATCTATGGTAACATTACCAGCAACCTGATGTATAAGAACTTCTCACTGAGCGCTACCCTCAACTACTCATGGGGTAACGATGTATACAACTACCAGCGTTCACTCATTGAGAGCGGCAGCAGCTTCTACAACCAGACCACAGCTGTAGCCAACCGTTGGAGAACAGAGGGTGACGTTACCGATATGCCTCGCGCAAGCTATGGTGACCCGAAGGGTAACAACCGTTTCTCAGACCGCTGGATCGAAGATGGCTCATACATCCGCCTGAAGGATATCACACTCTCTTACAAGGTACCCGTACAAGCTGCATGGTTGCAAGGCTTGACCGTATGGTGCGCAGGAACCAACTTGCTGACACTGACCAACTACCTCGGTAGCGATCCCGAGTTCTCATTCAGCAATAACGTATTGTTCCAGGGTATCGACAATGGTCTGCTCGGCCAGAGCCGCAGCTTCCAACTCGGTGTGAAGATTAACTTATAATGAAAACCTACAAAATGATAAAGACAATGAAAAGCAAATCAATCATAGGAGCAGCATTGGCCGCCATCTTCACACTTGGCGTTACCACTTCGTGCGAAGATATGTTTGACATTGACTCAAGCCGTGTGGTCATCGACAAGGAGCACACCTTGAGCAGTACAGCCGACTCTGCTTACACTACATTGGGCGTGTTGAAATGCATGCAAGAGATAGCCGACCGCTACATCATCCTCGGTGAGGTACGTGGCGATATGGTAGAGATTAACGAGCATACCAAGACATCGCTCCGTAACTTGGCAGACTTTAATTATGATGCCGATAATGAATATCTCGACATCAAGGATTACTACGCTGTCATCAACAACTGTAACTACGCCATCGCTAAGATGGATACCACACTTGCCCATAACAATGAGCGCGTGATGGTTGACGAATATGCCGCATTGTTGGGAATCCGTGCATGGACCTACCTGCAGTTGGCCATCAACTATGGAGAGGTACCCTACTACACCAACCCCATCACTACAGTAGGAGACTCTGAGAAGGAGTACCCCATGCTGGATGTCAAGGAATTGGCTGCAGAGATTATTCCTCAATTGACTCCCTTTGTAGATTATGACCGCCCCGTGTTTGTAGGTACATACAATAAGCTGATATTCCCCGTATTGCAATTGGTGATTGCAGACTACTACTTGTGGTCAGGCGACTACTTGAATGCGTGGTTGACCTATTCTGACTACATTTCCACCAATAAGGATTACAACTATCAGTATGGTATGGGATCAAATGTAGAGATTTTCAGAGGATATATGGGCCTTGACGGTTCTAAATTGGAAGCGCCTAGAGGACTCAATCAACAAAGCATGCCCACCCTTGTAAACTGGAGCTCTTATTTTAGTACCGCTACTGGCAGTGAGACCATCTCATATATCCCTATGCTGACAACAAGCGCAGATGGTACGGTTTCAGAAGTAGGTTCTTTGTTCAGAAGCACCGATAATACCCATGCCCTTAACCCCTCAACCTACTATGCTGAGATTTGCGGCAAGCAGCTCTACTGTATGAAGTCAGCAACTGACGCAGGCAACAACAGCTCTACAGTAAACAAAAAGAGCTATACCATCAATCCCTTGCATGGCGACCAGAGAAGAAAATGGTATGCCCAAGAGGTACAAGCTACGGGTGAAACCGAAATCGGTACGTTCCAGTATTACGACAAGTTAGTAAGCGTAGCATCTGAAGATGGTGTAAATATCGAATACGTTACTCCTCAGATCAACATCTATCGTCGCTCTATCGTATACCTCCGCGCTGCAGAGGCTCTTGCCGGAGTGTATAAGGAAACACGTCTACCTTTGGCCGCTGAGATGTCATTCAATATGCTGAAGGATGCGTATAAGGTATTCTTCCCCGACGGTCACGTGATGGAAGAGGTATTGCAGCCTTCATTCATCGGAGTACATGCAAGAGGTTGCGGTGACACCTACCTTGACACCACCCACTACGTATTGAATCCTGACGCCATCGCATTGCGTTTCGAGAAAGAGGCAGCTGCAGTAGACTACAACGATACCATCGACTACCTCGATGAGATGATTATCGATGAGTTGGCTATGGAAGCTACACTCGAAGGTAACCGCTTCGGCGACCTTATCCGCTTTGCCGAGCGTCGTGGCGAACCTGAGTTCTTGGCTAAGCGTGTAGCTTCAAGAAAGGGCTCACAGCAAATGGACGAGGAACTCTACAACAAGTTGGTGAAGGACAAGAGCCTATGGTATCTGCCCATTAAATAAGCAATCCATTAACTATAAAGGCTGCCCCGAGCCTAACTCGGTGCAGCCTTTTTTATATTAAATAGTACTACCCTATCATTCTATGCAAAGATTCTCTCTGTTTTTCCTATCCCTGTGCATGACTCTAGCAATCCATGCCAAAGACTTCACTGTTGTGATTGATGCTGGCCATGGAGGCAAAGACCCAGGTGCTATCAGTGCCAACAAGAAGCTATACGAAAAAGAGGTGACACTAAAGGTGGCACTCATGGTGGGCGAAAACATCAAGAAGAATCATCCCGAAGTAAAGGTATTGTACACACGAAAGACGGACGTATTCGTAGGCCTCAATGACCGTGCCCGCATGGCCAACAAGGCAAACGCAGACCTCTTTATCTCTATCCATACCAATGCGGCACAAAACCGCACTGCCAAAGGCGCAGAAACCTACACGCTCGGTATTGAAGAAGAGCGTACAGAGCGTAATCTAGAGATTGCCAAACGGGAAAATGGTGTCATATTCCTCGAAGACAATCACGAGAAGACCTATGCCAACTTTAACCCCAATTCGCCAGAGAGCTATATCATCTTCGAATATATGCAGAGCGAATTTGTGAAGGAGAGCATACACATAGCACAATATGTACAGGAACATCTGACAATCGATGCTAACAGGCACGACCGAGGCGTACGCCAAGCAGGTTTCCTAGTTCTCAATGCCACCTCAATGCCAAGTATCTTGGTAGAGTTGGGCTATATCAGCAATACCGAAGATGCCAAGTATCTTGGCTCTGACACGGGGCAAAAGCGTATGAGCCGCTGCATCAGCGAAGCCTTTGACAAATACTATGCAGACTTAAAGAAACTCAATGCCGCCCATCCTATAGCAGCCACCACTACACAACCTGATAGTCAGGCTCCAGTAGAAGAGCATGTCAAAGCCATACAAGAAAACGACAATCACCCCGTATTCAAAGTGCAGTTTCTCACCTCATCCAAACAGCTGAGCCAGGGAGACAACGCATTCAAGGGACTCAAACCTGTAGAGTTCTATTATGACAAAGGATTGTATAAATACACCTATGGTGCTTCTACCAACTACAACGAAATCATCAAAGTGAAGAAGAAGGTGAATGAGAAGTTCAAAGATGCCTTCATCATTGCTTTCATCAAAGGTGAGCGGATAGATACACAACAAGCGATAGCACTTTTCAAGAAGAATAACCCCTAAGTATTATGAAACGGATCAGTAAAGAGATTAAGATAGGAGCGACATTCATTGTCAGCATTGTACTCCTATATGTAGGCATCGAGTTCCTTAAAGGAAGTAACGTATTCTCACGCTACAACACCTATTATACGGTATTAGAAAATTCCGGTGGCGTAGCAGCCTCATCCATTGTCACAGCCAATGGCTATCAGGTAGGTACGGTGAGCCGCGTAGACTACGATTACAGTGCCCCTAGCCGTATCGTAGTGACACTGCGTGTAAATGAGTCGCTGCAGATTCCCCAGGGGAGTCGTGCCCTCATCGTCAATTCGCTGCTGGGTGGTGTTAGTGTAGACCTAAAGTTGGCCAATAACACCAAATACTACGTCGATGGCGATACCATTACAAGTGGTATGGCCAATGGTCTGATGGGAGAGGTAGAAAACGTGATGCTCCCCCAGGTCAATGCCCTTGTGCCCAAGATAGACAGTCTTATCACAGCACTGACATCATTGGTTGCCAATCCTGCCCTGGCCAACTCTTTGAGCAATGTGGAGAGCATCAGCAAGAAACTAGACCATACAGCAGACGAACTCGATCGTCTGTTCCATAACGATCTGCCCCAACTGATGACAGGATTGCAAGGTACGGTGAATAATATGAATAAGATAACCACCGAACTAAGTAGCACAGACTATACGCAGACGATGGCCTATGTAGACAGTACGATAACGAATCTTCATACCTTATCAGCTACACTGACCAGCAACCATAGCAGTGTAGGTCGTCTGCTCAATGATACGGCATTCTACAACAACCTGAATGGGATATGCACCAATGCCAATGCACTGATTGAGGATGTTAAGGCCAATCCCTCGCGTTACATCAATATCTCTGTTTTCGGTAAGAAATAATAGGGTAATCATATCGCAGTAAAAGGAGGTAGATGCACTGAGCAACCTACCTCCTTTTATCTTTATCTAATGCCTGCTTTCGATGAGCTACTTTATAGGCCTTTGCTCTTGGCTTCGTCCCACAAGGCATCCATCTCTTCTAGAGTCATATCCTTCAGATTATGTCCTGCGGCAATGGCTTCCTCCTCAACATAATTGAAACGACGAATAAACTTCTGATTCGTACGTTCGAGAGCGTTATCAGGACTCAGCCCATTCATTCGAGCTACATTGATTGTAGCAAAGAGCAAATCACCCAACTCGGCCTCAGCAAGGTCATGATTACCCTTATCCAGCTCGACCTTCAGTTCGGCAATCTCTTCGAGTAATTTATCCCATGCTCCGGAGGCATCATCCCATTCGAAGCCTACATTACGCGCCTTCTCTTGTATACGATAGGCCTTTACGATAGATGGCAAGCCTGAGGGCACTCCACTGAGTACACGTTTGTTACCCCCCTTTTCGCGCAACTTGAGCTGTTCCCAGTTCTCTGACACCTGTGTCGCATTATCTACATGTGTAGTACCAAACACATGCGGATGACGGAAGATGAGTTTATCGCACAAGCGGTCACACACATCTTTCATGTCAAACTGCCCCTTCTCAGAACCTATCTTGGCATAGAAAGCGACATGAAGCAATACATCGCCTAGCTCCTTGCAGATATTCTCGTTGTCATCGTTGATTAGTGCATCACAGAGTTCGTATACCTCTTCTATCGTATTTGGGCGCAAACTCTCATTCGTCTGCTTACGGTCCCACGGGCATTTCTCTCGCAGCTCATCCAATACATCGAGCAGACGTCCGAAGGCCTCCATTTGTTGTTGTCTCGTACTCATTGTTTCTAATTTTGAGACAAAAGTAACAAATCTTACCGAGTAATCATAGACTCCAAGAGTATTTTGACAAAAACAGGCAATAGAAGCGAGAAAAAAAGTTTTATTTTTGGCCTGGCAAGGGGCAGCTGTGTATGGCACTGCTGCGACGATGACGATAACGTTAACGAAAACAATCTGCCGTTGTCACCTGCTGCACAAAGAAAAGCAGCGAGGAGCGTGTCTAAAGTTTGTCCGATGGGGCTGATAATCCCGTCCGCCTTATCAAATTCTTCAAATATCCGCGGATATTTCATTACGTATCCATGGATATTTCATCGCGTATCCGCGATTATTTCATTAAATATCCGTGGATATTTTATTTTCTAGATATTCCGAACTGATTTTTTGTGCAAATAGATGGTAACTTTACGGTGTAGAGGCAAAGATAAAGAGAGCCATCCTTTACCTTTACCCTTACCTCAGCCATAGCCAACCGATTTATGAACTTTTAGCATCTAGAGAAAAGATGTGAAACCCATTCTTTCCATCGTCTATTCCCCGCCCTCCGCTCCGTCAACTATCAACTCCTCTACGCTGCACTCTGCCAGGCCAAAAATAAAACTTTTTTACTCACTCAAGGGGCGAAAACAGGTATAGCGTGGTAGAAACTGCGGGGAATGCTCAAATAAATTGGTAATAATATAGCTGTTGTCCAAGTCTCAGGATTGTCCCCCTAACGTAGGGGGACGAGCGCAGCGGAGGGGGTATTATCCGAGAAAGTAGTACCACCTCCCCCTCTTCGAGGGTACTCCTCCTACTTTAGGAGGAGAATTTAAGGTTTTGGACAACATGTATATTATTGCTAATAAATTTGGCATTTCTCTCGCCTTGCACTGACTTTAGTCCTGCTTTGCAGGCCAGAAATTAGGCTGCGGCTCGGAAATGCACAAATAAATTTGGCATTTCTCTCGCCTTGCACTAATTTTGCAAAAAAAGATGAAGGATAACATTATGAAGACAGCATTAATCACCGGTATCACCGGACAGGATGGTTCGTTCCTTTCTGAGTTTCTATTAAGCAAAGGCTACGAGGTACATGGTACCATACGCCGCTCATCGGTAGACTACCGCGAACGTATAGCACACCTTGAAGGGCAACCTAATTTTCACCTCCATTATGCCGACCTTGGCGACTCTATGAGTCTTATTCAGGTCATCAGCAAGGTACGCCCCGACGAAATATATAACCTCGCAGCACAAAGTCACGTGCAAGTCAGTTTTGATTCGCCCGAGTTTACGGCCAATGTAGATGCTACAGGCGTATTGCGTATCCTCGAAGCCGTACGTCTTTGCGGATTGGGCGATACGTGCCATATCTATCAGGCTTCCACTTCGGAGTTGTATGGCAAGGTAGAAGAGGTGCCACAAAACGAGAATACCCCCTTCCACCCCTATAGCCCGTATGCAGTGGCCAAACTGTATGGGCATTGGATTGTGAAAGAATACCGCGAAGCCTATAACATGTTTTGCTGCTCAGGCATCCTTTTTAATCATGAGAGCGAAAGACGTGGCGAAACCTTCGTCACACGCAAGATAACCCTTGCAGCAGCACGTATTGCTCAGGGTAAACAAGACAAACTATACCTGGGCAACCTATCGTCGTTGCGCGACTGGGGATATGCCAAGGACTACGTTGAATGCATGTGGCTAATGTTGCAGAATGACAAGCCTGAGGACTTCGTCATCGCCACTGGCATACAGCATTCGGTACGCGACTTCTGCTACTATGCGTTCAAGCATGTAGGCATCGAACTGGAGTTTGTAGGCGAAGGAGCCGACGAGAAGGGAATCATCAAGAGCATTAGTCCCCAACTGTCGGGTGTAAATAAGCTTCTAACCATCGGAGACGTACTCATTGAAGTATCTGCAGATTTCTTCCGTCCTACCGATGTGGTAAACCTCTGGGGTGACCCCTCGAAAGCCAAAGAAAAGCTAGGCTGGAATCCACAAAAGACAACTTTTGAGGAGCTGGTCAAGATCATGGTAGATGCCGATATGGCTAAGGTAGCCGTAGAACGTGCTGGAGAGAGCATACGCACCAACCTGGTAGAGTACTTGGAAAAGGGAATAGTGAAATAATTGACAATTGACAATGGACAATTGACAATGGACAATGGACAATTGACAATTCAGAATTCAGAATTCACAATTCACAATTAAGCAATGGAAAGAGACAGCAAGATTTATGTCGCCGGACACCGTGGCATGGTGGGTTCGGCCATCGTACGTGAGCTACAGCGCCAAGGTTACACCAACATCATCACACGCACACATGCCGAACTTGACCTCTGTCGTCAAGACCAAGTAGAGGAGTTCTTCGAAAAGGAACATCCCGAATATGTATTCCTAGCTGCAGCTAAGGTGGGAGGCATCATTGCCAACCAAACAGCACTGGCCGACTTCATGTATGAGAACATGATGCTGGAGATGAACGTCATACACGCAGCCTGGAAGAATGGTTGCAAGAAATTGGAGTTCTTGGGGTCATCGTGCATATATCCGCGCTTGGCGCCACAGCCCATGCCGGAAAGCTGTCTGCTCACCTCTGCACTTGAACCAACCAACGAAGCGTATGCACTGGCCAAAATCTCAGGACTCAAATATTGCGAATACCTGAACAAGCAGTATGGTACAGACTATATCAGCGTGATGCCCACCAATCTGTATGGCCCTAACGACAACTATCACCCCACCCATAGCCACGTGCTTCCCGCACTCATACGCCGTTTCCACGAAGCCAAAATAGCGGGAACTCCCTCAGTCACCTGCTGGGGCGACGGTACTCCCCTACGTGAATTTCTCTATGTAGACGACTTGGCCAATCTGTGCGTGTTCTTGATGAACAACTATAGCGGCAGCGAGACCGTCAATGCAGGCACTGGCAAAGAGGTCAGCATAAAGGAGTTGACTACATTGGTAGCTAAAGTTGTAGGCTACGAAGGTGAAATCTGTTGGGACACCTCAAAGCCCAATGGCACGCCACGTAAGTTGCTCGACGTATCTAAAGCCAAAGGACTAGGCTGGCAATATAGCACAGAATTGGAAGAGGGAATAAGACTATCGTATGACGATTTCCTTAACAATCCGATGAGAGCCGAGCGATAATACTTGATTTGCTTCGCATAGCTTGAAATTAGCTGCGGGTCGGAAACGAAGTTCGCTGGCCGAGGCAAAAATTGCCGAAGGGAAAAGCAAATATTCAAATAAATTTGATATTTCGCTCGCCTAAACTAAATTTCTCACGCTCAACAATACAAGTAAATTTGTATTGTCTTCGCTAAATCGAAATTTTGCACTAATTTTAATCAGTGCTGCGCACTGCTTGAAGGTACGCTGCACCTCGGAAAATTGCATGTAAACTTGCATTTTCTCTCGGTTTGCAGTACCTTTGTACCTTATTTGGAAAATTGTATATAAACCTCATATAAATTATGGAATTAGCAAGCAAATACAACCCTACGGATGTTGAGGGTAAATGGTATCAATATTGGTTGGACAACAATTTGTTTCACTCAGAGCCAGATGGCCGCGAACCCTATACAGTGGTTATCCCCCCACCCAACGTAACAGGTGTGCTCCATATGGGTCATATGCTCAACAATACCATCCAGGATATTCTCGTACGCCGTGCTCGTATGCTGGGTAAGAATGCTTGCTGGGTACCTGGTACCGACCACGCCTCTATCGCTACCGAAGCGAAGGTGGTAAAGAAGCTCGCCGAGCAGGGCATCAAGAAGAGCGACCTCACTCGCGAGGAGTTCCTCAAGCACGCCTGGGAGTGGACCGATGAGCACGGTGGCATCATCCTCAAGCAGCTGCGCAAGCTGGGTGCCTCATGCGACTGGGACCGTACAGCCTTCACCATGGACGAGAAGCGTAGCCAGAGCGTCATCAAGGTGTTCGTAGACCTGTACAACAAGGGCCTCATCTATCGCGGCCTCCGTATGGTGAACTGGGATCCCAAGGCACAGACAGCCCTCTCAAACGAGGAGGTAATCTATAAGGAGGAGAAGAGCAAGCTGTACTATTTGAAGTACTATGTGGCCTCCCCTAACCCCTCCCAAGGAGGGGGACTTGGCTCCGCGATGACTGAGAACCCTCTCCTTGGGAGAGGGCAGGGTGAGGCCGTCATCCACAAGGACAACAAGGGCTACTACGCCGTAGTGGCTACCACACGCCCCGAGACCATCATGGGTGACACCGCCATGTGTATCAATCCCAAAGACCCCAAGAACACTTGGCTCAAGGGGCAGAAGGTGATTGTGCCCCTCGTAGGCCGCGAGGTTCCCGTCATCGAGGACCGCTATGTGGACATCGAGTTCGGTACAGGTTGCTTGAAGGTGACTCCCGCTCACGACACCAACGACTACATGCTCGGCAAGAAGCACAACCTTGAGACCATCGACATCTTCAACCCCGACGGCACACTCAGCCCCGAGGCTGGCATGTACGTTGGCATGGATCGCGTAGAGGTGCGCCGTCTCATCGCCAAGGACCTTGAGGCTGCAGGCCTCTTGGAGAAGGTGGAGGACTATGACAACAAGGTGGGTTACTCGGAGCGTAATGCCGACACGGCCGTTGAACCCCGTCTCTGCATGCAGTGGTTCCTCCGCATGCAGCACTTTGCAGATATCGCTCTGCCTCCTGTAATGAACGACGAACTGAAGTTCTACCCCACAAAATACAAGACTACCTATAACAACTGGTTGGAGAATATCCAGGACTGGTGCATCAGCCGTCAGCTCTGGTGGGGTCACCGTATCCCCGCCTTCTTCCTCCCCACCGCAGAGGGTGCCGAGGAGAAGTTCGTGGTAGCCGAGACCATCGAAGAGGCTGTAGCATTGGCTCAGCAGATGGAGGGTTACGAGAACATCACCGCTGCCGAGCTCCGTCAGGACGAGGATGCTCTCGATACCTGGTTCTCATCATGGTTGTGGCCCGTGTCATTGTTCGACGGCATCAACAACCCCGACAATGCCGAACTCAACTACTACTACCCCACGGCCGACCTCGTGACAGGTCCGGACATCATCTTCTTCTGGGTGGCACGTATGATTATGGCAGGTTACGAGTACAAGGGCGACATGCCTTTCCGCAATGTATACTTCACCGGTATCGTGCGCGACAAGCTGGGCCGTAAGATGTCGAAGAGCCTCGGTAACTCACCCGACCCGCTCGACCTCATCGCTCAGTATGGTGCCGACGGTGTGCGTATGGGTATGATGCTCTGCGCTCCTGCTGGTAACGATATCCTCTTCGATGATGCACTGTGCGAGCAGGGCCGTAACTTCAATAATAAGATCTGGAATGCCTTCCGTCTCGTCAAGGGTTGGAACGTAGATGCCACCATCGCTCAGCCCGAGGCTGCACGTCTGGGTTGCGAGTGGTTCGAGGCTATGCTCACCAAGACCGCCCTCGAGGTAGACGACCTCATGAGCAAGTACCGCTTGAGCGAGGCTCTGATGGCTGTATACCGCCTCTTCTGGGACGAGTTCTCAAGCTGGTATCTCGAAATCGTGAAGCCTGCGTATGGTTGCGCTATCGACAAGCAGACCTACGACGCTACACTCCACTACTTCGACGCACTGCTCCGCCTCCTCCACCCCTTCATGCCCTTCATTACCGAAGAGCTGTGGCAAGCCATCGAGGAGCGCAAGGCTGGCGAGAGCATCATGACACAGAGC
>JAFOYZ010000190.1 GCA_017424485.1 Bacteroidaceae bacterium | reverse complement strand
GGGCGTGGATAAGTACATCGGCATGGCCGATAAGGTGGTGCAGTACTGCTCAGACCATCCGCAGGTGCTCGACATCGTGGGTGGCGCGTTCTCGGCCTTGCTGGGCGTGTTTGCCGCGAAGAAGGCCGACAGCACGCCTCCACCTCCTCCTCCCGTGACCCATGAGCCTATCGACATCGAAAACTTGACGTGATATGCTGAGGAAGATAATCATTGCCGTAGACTGCGCCGATGATGCCGAGCGCGACAGAGTGCAGCAGATAGCCAATGAGGTGAGCGGCATGCGCTTGCTGACGGCTGACCGACTGATAGGCATGTACCCGTATGTGAGTGCCCACCGTGGCGACATTGCCGAGATATTCGGCATAGTGAGCAAGAACGGCATCAAGGGCATCGTGTCGGGTAGAGGTATTCAACTATTAACGAAGCTGACGAAATGAACAGAGAAGGAATCTGCAAGGGCGATTGTGCCCAGTGCGAATTGGTAAGGGAGGGCAAGGTCGATATGGTGGCCTGCGCCATCGACCAAACCTTCCAGCGCGTGCAGCGCATGGAAAAGAAAATCGAGAGTATTGTGGGCGGTGGTGTGACCACCATTGCCGAGTTGCCAACTATTAACGAGTAACACTATGGACGAACGGATAACGAAGTACGACCATCTGTACAAGATGATGGCAGAGGGGAGCGACCCCGAGAAGATGCACATCTTCGGACACGCTGAGAAACATATCTTTCGCGAACTTGTTAAGCGAGACCCAGCGATGGCGGATGCGTGGCTTGCCATGCTCATGCCCGTCGAATGGCACAACTACCTCACCGAGGAGGAGGCCAAGGAGGTGAGCGAGCACATCGAGAACCAGGACGGCACGATGGGCTACCACTGGCCGTGTGCCGTGCTCTTCCCAGCCGTCGAGTCATTGGGCGGAGTCATCGAGGAGAAGCCCTTCTATAACAAGTATGCCCTCGCTGCCACGATGAACATGATCTACTCGGACCATGCCGACAGCATCGCGATGGATATGGGCGGGAAGAAGGCGAGCGACATCCCCAACGAGAAGATGGCACTCAGTTGCTATCGCAAGGCGGTGGAGAAACTGAAGGACCCCGACCGACCGCGATTCGTGCGATGGTACTTCCACATGTAGCGAGTCACAATTATCTACTGACCGCACATGTGAGGGCTCGGAGGGCAACCTTCGGGCTCTTTATGTACCCGATTTGAAGAAAAATGCACTTTTTTTGAAAATATTTGTTTGTACATTTGCAAACATCAGAAAAAAGCCTTACCTTTGTCCCATCAAAATAAGACGTTTCACCTTTGAAGAGCGGCGCAGCTCTATAAACTCTGCACAACGGGCATGACACAGTTTTTCACCAACATCAGCCTCAGCGAAGTAGCAACAAAAGAGTATCGCCTTATGTATATGTTTGGCGCATGGGTAACCAAGTCAGTAATCTATGCCGAGAACGATGCCGAGGCAATCTTCGACGCTGACATGGATTTCAGCGATAGCCGCCTCGGTGACTGGAAGCATGGCGTGGCTTTGTTCTGTGGCAATCGCATGGTAAAGTCTTACCGATAACTAACCAAGGGAGGGGCAACCCTCCCGATAATACTTTATATATTATGAATTACAGAGAAGAGATTGGGTCAGAATTGCAGACCCTCCGCGTGCAAAAAGGGCTGACCGTGCGCGAACTGGCCGAGGCGAGCGGGGTGCATTACTCCAACATCGCCAAGATAGAGAATGGGAGATACAACGTATCGGTAGATATCCTCGGAAAGGTGGCCGATGCGCTGGGGTATAAGTTGACGTTTGAGCCGAAGAAAACCTACTCCCTCGACCCCTATGGCAAGACGGTAGGCGAGTTCCGCCGTCACCTTGCTGGCTCGGGTACCGAGTTCGTGGAGATAGGCCGTACACTGATAAGCTGCAACGACCCCGCGGAGCACCCTTACGACGTGGCCAGGATAGAGGAGATGCACATTGACAGCATGCGGCCACATGTGATTGGATTGATAGTAACAATGAGATAAAAAAGATACAAATGAGCAAAGTGAATGAATTAGTCGTATGGCTAAAAGGCTTGGGATTCACCCAAGATGGATTGTTCCTGGTATATAAGGATGAATTAGCACGATATACAATAGTTCCCGAAAATGATAAGATATGGCTTCGCGTGTCTATCTCTTTCAGAGGGAAAACCTTCGAGAAATTCTGTAACCTATGGTGGGAACAAATAGAACAACACCCTATCGACAATGACCCTAAAGATGCTGTGGTATTTGTGCTGAATGATTTATTTAATTTAGTAATGGGCGACATGCTATTAGAATATAAAGGTAATTCCATACTAAACGTAAGAGAGGGAGGCCGTTGAGCCTCCCCTTTTTGTGTGAAGGGGGATTGAAGTCCTTCACACCCCATTCAAAATTACTTCAATATATCATCAAGCCCACCGACGGCATCGGCCACGGTCTTGGGCATCACCTTCGCGTATATCTGCGTGGTCTTGATGTCCGAGTGTCCGAGCAACCGCTGTACGACCGCAATAGGGACGCTCTTAGACAATGTAAGGGTGGCAAATGTATGTCGCGCCACATGGGAGGTAAGAGGCTTATTTATGCCCAAAAGAGCCTCTATCTCGTGCAGTGAGTAATTCATCCGCACATTGCTCATGATGGGCAGTCGGTAGTCCCATTTCTTCAGGATGTCGAGCGCAGGGGCGAGTATGGGCGTGAGGTATCGCTCGCCCGTCTTGATGCGTGCCCCGTCAATGTAGTATTTCCCATCTATGATGGTGGTATGCTCCGCGAACACGAACGACTGGGCATCGGCATAGGCCAGCCCCGTATAGCAGGAGAAGATGAAGAGGTCGCGAGCCTTCTCCAGCTGCCGCGATGTGGGCATCCATTCGCGGATGATGAGCACCTCATCCTCGGTGAGCGGTCGGCGTTCCTTGCTCTTCCCACGCTCAATCTTCACGTGGTCGTAGGGGTTATCGGCTATGATGCTGTCGAACTTGGCACGCTTGCAATAGCTGTTGAGCGTCTTGTGGTAGTTCCGAAGGGTGGTGACCTCCCTCTTCTGCTCATGGCGCAGGAACTCATCGAAGCGCATAATCATCTGAGGCGTGAGGTCGCGGAACTTGCGTATCTTCCCGAACCTGAGCAGCGCATCAATGACCGAGCGGTGGCGCACCTTCGTCACCTCTTGGATGTCGTTACGTTCGTCGAGCACCATCAATATCCATTCTATGAGATTGCTGTCGAGGCCACGGTCATCGTCGGCCTTTACCGTAAGCACCCCGAAGAGCATGGCGGGCGAGCATCGGCCACCGATGAGCGACTTGGCCTGCGCCATCTTGCGCTTCGTTTCCTTAATCTTGGCGATGATACGGGCGTTGTACACGTCCGCGTTCTCGTTGTACTTGACCATGCCGTCCTCCCATTCGTGGGGATAGCACTTCACGCCCGTGGATAGGTACTTGCGATGGAAGCGGTCGATGTACACCTCCAGTTCCACTGCTCCCTTGCGGTCGATGGCCGCGGTCTTGCGTCTGTCGTAGATGACGCGGTAGATTACTTCTTTCTTCATTATTTGATAATGTTTGAGCCGCGGAATTGTTCGCTACGGTAGCCTTTATCTGTCGGTGTATGTCGGCCATTGTCGGGGAACTTGCTACTTTTGTGCGCTACAAGCCAATTTTTTGAATGAAAAAGCGGGACTTAAATGCTTGATTTGCAATTTAATCCCGCTAATTTTTTCAGTGATTCGCTTGGGATTATCGCAATAGGTTGGAAGTCTGCCGAATATACAGCAATCAGAATACGTGTAGCGAATTTTGCGGCTTGGTTAAAAAAATTATTTGTATTGATAGTCTATTTCCACTTGATATGATGAGCCGTATGGGCTCTTCTTTACCGACAATGTTACCAAAGGTAAATATCGTCCACCTGCAAGTTCGTAGTCTGCGTCCATCTGCGTATATCCCTCGTTGAAGGCCTGCACGGAGCTGACGTATATATCCTCGCCGTCCTTTACGGATGGGATAAACTTGTATTTCTTTTGGAATCGCGATGCTTCGGCTATGCTGTGCATCTGCTCGATTGCTTGTGCCTTTGTTCGTGGGTAGCCGTCAAGTGATGCCAGCCATAGCTTATCATCGCTAAAGGTGTATGACGTGAACTTCCAGCGCATACCTTCCACGAAATCGTCCTCATACATCATGATTATCTCATTGCCAAATAGGCTTGACCCTTTTTCTTTCCAAAGTAGACGCTTCACCTCATCCTCATCGCCTCCGAGTTTAATTTTGCTCCCGTTCCCGATGGTTAGTTGCGCATCGGTAGGTTCTACGATGGGGACTGCGCCGATAGGCTCACAGCCTATGCCGATGACTATATAGATGGTGGTGTCGTCGTCGGTGTAGATGTGCTCCTCGATTTGCACGAGCGTGTCGAGCCTTACCAACGGCTCTCCCTTGTAGGTTACCTTGCTGTAATAGCTTCCATCGTCGGCTCTCTGCATCTTATATGGTGCGAGTAGCTGAGCCGAGTCTGCAATAGCCTTGTAAACCCTATTGATGTCTATATCTAAATACTCAATATCGTACTTCGTGTATTGAATGAAAGCCAACAATCCCGATAGCGTGTCGTTTGTGAAGTAGAATCGGGTAGGCATTGTGATGTTACCATAATTTACAGCCTCGGAGTAATAGTAGGAATATCTATCTTCGAGTCCCCATAGATATGCTGTGTCAGTGCTATCCGTGTAATCAGTGAGACAATGGGCGAACAGCGAATCGAGTGCTTCGCGTTTTTCCATGCCTATGGACGCACCGAAGAACGTGAGCTGCTCATCGGTCGCCTCGTTTCTGCATGAGGCGAACAGAATGACCGAGACGGCCAGTAATAGTGTTTTTTTCATAATGGTATTATTTGTTGTACGGTGTTTCATTGTCTGCTGCGATAGAGTATGGTGGCTCTTGGTGCAGGATGGCAATCATCTTGTCGAGGCGTTTGTCCTGGTATTCGTTGACGGCACGCAGTTCGATAATCATCTTCCTCAGTTCTTCGTTTTCCGTGCGCAGTCGGGTAAGCTCGGCTCTGTCTGCTAATTGCTTGTCGGTGTCGCCATCTTTGGGCTGTTCGTCAATGTAGCAGGTATCTCCTTTCCCTCGCAATAACCACTCGGCTGAAACATCGGGGTAGGTGTCAAGGATAGCACGGATTATTGTAAATGATACCTTCTTTCCGTTATTCAGATACTCGCTGATAGTCGTCTGAGCCACTTTTATCTGCTTTGCGAAACTATACACCGAATCGGCCTTAATGTCGATTAAGTCCATAACTCTCTGTTTTACATCTTTTTCCATAATTCCGATATTTTTACAAATTCTAAATAACCATATTTTGAACCATTCGAGCAAAAATAATCCAAGATTTTGAACCAACTAATTCAGAAATCCGTTACCTTTGCATCCGTAATTACCACCGCAACCGCCACCGCAACTGCGGAAAGTCGGAAGCAGTTAGCAAAGATAAGAAGAAAAACTGAAAGATGATACGAAAAAAGCAAATTATTGTGAAGTATGGAGCCATCGCGGCATTGGCCAAGGATTGCGGATGCGACCGCGATACGGTGAGCGATGCGTTGAAGGGCTACCGAGATAGCGAGATGTCGGAACTCATCCGCAAGAGAGCAAAAGAGGCTCCCTACTATGGAGTGGAAATCAAGAACTAACCAAAAACACTACGGATATGTACGGATTAAGAAGAACAACGAACGGAG
>JAFOYZ010000029.1 GCA_017424485.1 Bacteroidaceae bacterium | reverse complement strand
GCTTCCTTCATCTGAACATCAGATAAAACGGGAGTCAAAATGAAAACGGTTTCGTACTGATTCATAATACTCTTAAATGGTTAATAATTATATAAATTCAAATCGGCTGCAAAATTAGTGCAAACCGAGCGAAAAAACAAATTTCCACGAGCGAAAATAGAGAAAAAGCTTGTTTTTTCTTTATTGAGCAAGGCAGAAATTCAATAAAATTAAATTTTATTTGATTTTTTGACTTCAGCCCCTACGATTTTATCTTCGGGCGTCGACCTAAAGGTTCCGAGGTGCAACCTAATTTCTGCTCACAAAGTGAGCTTAATTAGTGCAAACCGAGCGAAAAAATAAATTTCCCCCCCACCCTTTATGCCAAGAATACTTAGCCACACTATACGCTTCTCGCTATGAAGGAGATACAAGCCCAACCTGAAACCATAGACAAACAGTACGACACAAGCATAACTTTTTGCTACGAAACGAATCTTTTACTCGGTTGGTTTATCCTTCAGTATAGGAATATTTACCATCTGCCCGATGGCTACGTGGTTGTAGTCCTTCATCCAGTTGTACTTAACGATATAGGGCCACAAACGCTTATCGCCATAGTATTTCGTCGACAATTGGATGAGGGTCTCTCCGCTTTTGAGCTGGTGTGTCACAAGGGTACCTTCGATCACATAGTCGGTAGTATCAGCCGGAGTGATATCCTTAATGGTCTTGGTCTCAAGCGACGGAGTAATGGTGACAGAGCAGAAAAGAGGATTAGTAGACGGCTGAGCCGTAGCAGCAGAATGGTTTGACGACTTTGCGACCACAGGCTCAGCTACACCAGCATCAGAAGATGATACACCGACTGGCTCAGAATGCAGCACAACGGAATCTTTCTTCTCGACTGGCAATTGGGTGTCCACTTCTGGCTCATCGTCCCATCCCATACCAAGCTCTTCTTCAAGGTTGGGATTGACCATCATCTCGCCATTTTCGTCCGCATTATTAAATGAACGCTCTTCTGAATCAGAAAAATAGAAATAGCACAAGAAAGCAGCCGCAACCATTAGGAGAAGTATGAGAATGATTGTCCAAACACAACCTTTCGATTTCTTTTGCTTCGGTTGATCTGCGATGTTAAGTACAGGCTCAGTCGGTTCGATAGATTCTTCTACAACAGATTCTTCTACAACAGGCTCTTCTACAGCAGGCTCTTCTACAGTAGGCTCTTCTACAGCAGGCTCTTCTACAGCAGGCTCTTCTACAACAGGTTCTTCTGCAACAGGTTCTTCTGCAACAGGTTCTTCTGCAACAGGTTCTTCTGCAACAGGTTCTTCTGCAACAGGTTCTTCTGCAACAGGTTCTTCTGCAACAGGTTCTTCTACGATAGGTTCTTCTACGATAGGCTCTTCTGCAACAGGTTCCTCTACGATAGGTTCCTCAACAATAAGTTTCACCTCTTCAACAATGGCAGGTGACGGCCCAGCAGTCTCCGTTTCATTACCGACAACTGATTCTGTCGTTTCTGTAGATTCGGACACCTCATCTGTTTCGTCAGTCTGAGCGCCAACAGCATCTAATTCGTTCTCCGTAGGATACCCATCATTGAGTTCGGTAGGCTCAAAATGAGCAAACGGACGATTTACCAATTCCTTCATAGCGCTATCAGGAGTAAAGGTAACCTTACGATGCCCCCGGATGGTGATGCGTTCGCCCGTGTTTACATCGACACTGCCACGGTCACTCACCTCCTGAAGCTTAAAGGTGCCCATTCCCTTAATTTTTACTATGTTGTCTTCTTGCAAGCCCTTTTCTATGGTTTCGACAAAGGCATGTATGAAATTGTCAGCCACATCGCGGGCGAGCCCACTCTTTGCGACCAATTCATCGACTATATTGCTCAGTGAAATCTTTCCCATAGTATTTTCGGATTATTCAGCGTTAAACTTGTCTTTCAGCATGTTGCTCTGCTTAAAAGCAAGCACCAATTTGGGAGGAATGAGGTAGCGCTTCCCTGTAGTGGGATTCACAGAAATGCGTTCCATCTTCTTCTTCACCTCAAAAGTTCCAAAGGAGGGAATATTCACGACATCGTTCTGCTGAAAATGCTCTTCGAGTATCTTGACAGTATCATTTATCAACTTGGTAGTAACACCAGCTGTCAGGTTGGTCTGCTTAGCCAATTCATTGATAAATTCCTTGTTGTTCATTGCTTATTATTTTAGGGTTAGCCCCTTCGGGCATCGAATGCTTGTGCTTGACTAGTCTGCTAGCCGCTCTTCTGATCGCGGTTTACATTGTCACTCATTAGAGATTACCTTTCCATACAAGTCAAACTCATCAGCTCCAGTAATCTCTACCATATAATAATGTCCGACCTCTACTGTATTGTCGGCCTTGAGGAGCAGCACTTCGGGGTCTACCTCGGGAGAGTCGTACTGGGTACGGCCGATATAATACTCGCCCTCCTCGCGGTCGACGACGACCTGCATCGTCTGTCCGATGTGCGATGCGCTCACCTCCTCGGAAATACGTTGCTGCACGCGCATCAGCTTGCTTAGACGCGTTTGCTTGATCTCATCATCAATATCATCCTCAAAGTGCTCGGCTGCATATGTACCCTCTTCTTCGGAATAGGCAAAAGCCCCCATGCGCTCGAAACGCATATCTTTGGTAAACTGCACCAACTCTTCGAACTCCTCTTCGGTCTCACCAGGGAATCCAACCATGAGTGTGGTACGAAGATAGATGCCCGGTACTTCACGACGTATCGTACGGAGCAGTTCAATGGTCTCTTCCTTATTTATATTACGACGCATGCGCTTCAGCACATCTGTGCTCACATGCTGTAAGGCTATATCAAGGTATTTGCATACGTTGTCGCGCTCACGCATCACTCGTAGCAGATCCATCGGAAAGTGCGTAGGATAGCCATAGTGCAGGCGAATCCACTTGACGCCTTCCACGTCAGAGATGCGCTCTACAAGCTGAGCTATAGATTGCTTCTTATATAGATCGACCCCATAATACGTAAGGTCTTGGGCGATGAGCTGAATCTCCGACACGCCCTTGCTCACGAGCAGACGCACTTCATCGACAATCTCTTCAATAGGACGGCTGACATGGCGACCCGTAATAATGGGGATGGCACAATATGCACATGTGCGATCACATCCTTCAGAAATCTTCACGTAGGCATAGTGAGAAGGAGTAGTTTGAACCCTATCAATGAGAGAGGTCTCCCCTAACCCCTCCCGATGAGGGGTATTCAGTTCTGCCAAATCCTCAACTAATTGTGCCCAGTCAAACTTGCCGTAATACTTATCTACTTGAGGTATTTCATTACCAAGTTCGGCCATATAGCGCTCCGAAAGACAGCCCATTACAAAGACTTTACGCACACGCTTGCGAGCTTTCAGTTCGCACACCTCGAGAATCATGTTGATAGACTCCTCCTTGGCATCGCCAATGAATCCACAAGTATTGATGACAACAATCTCACCGCTCACCTTGTCAGGGTTATGCCTAAGGGTATAACCACTCTCTTCAAGAAGTTTCATCAGTTTCTCCGAATCAACCAGATTCTTAGAGCAACCGAGTGTGATAACATCAATATGATTTTTGAGCATATAAATTTAGGAGTTCAGGAGTCAGGAGTTCAGGAGTTCAGACAATAGTCTGTTCGCTAATTCCTGCAGGTATTCCATTATTATTTATTATTCCTTTACAATATGAGGTCAGTAGCTTGCTCGCTTCTTCGAGTGCAAAATACAGTTCCACGTACTGTTTTTCATCAATATATTCTAAATCTCTGGCCAAGATTATATAATTACGGCATTCTGCCAAACTACCTTCGGATATATTCAAAAAGCGTAGTTTATCCGCTTTGCTCAGTTTCTTGTAGCCTTCTGCTATATTTGCTTCTATTGAAATTGCAGCTCTTCTGAACTGGGATACAAGTCCGAACAATTCTTCTTTCGGGAATTCACGAGTTAGTCGGTATACCAGCAAGGTAAACGAATGTGCTTTCTGCCAAGCAACAACACTCTCAAAAGAGAAAGTTGTTTTTTTGAGCATATTGTTCTCCATTGTCAATGTGGTTTTGTCTGAACTTCTGAACTTCCGACTCCTGAACTCCCCAAAAACTAGAAAAGTGAATCTACAAACTCTTTCTTATTGAAGGGCTGCAAGTCATTGATGCCTTCTCCCAATCCCACATAGCGAACGGGGATTTTGAATTGGTCTGACACGCCAATCACTACACCGCCCTTGGCTGTACCATCGAGCTTCGTGATTGCCAACGCAGTAACCTCGGTGGCCAAGGTAAACTGTCGGGCTTGCTCGAAGGCATTCTGTCCGGTAGATCCATCAAGAACGAGCAATACCTCATTGGGAGCATAGTCAACAACCTTCTTCATTACATTCTTTATCTTGGTGAGCTCGTTCATCAAACCCACCTTGTTGTGCAGACGACCTGCCGTGTCAATGATAACGACATCGGCATCATTGGCCACGGCCGACTTCAAGGTGTCAAAAGCCACCGATGCGGGGTCGGCACCCATCTTTTGCTTGATAACAGGCACATCGGCACGATGTCCCCACTCTACCAACTGCTCTACTGCAGCTGCACGGAATGTATCTGCTGCACCCAGGTAGACCTTAAGTCCGGCCTTCTTGAACTGGTGGGCCAACTTACCGATAGTAGTGGTCTTACCCACACCATTGACACCCACCACCATGATGACATAGGGACGTTTGGCATCGTCAGGAATAGCAAACCCTTCGGTATTGGTGTTTTCATTCTCTGTAAGTAGTGAGGCAATCTCCTCCTTTAGTATTGCATTGAGCTCATTGGTTGTCACATACTTGTCGCGAGCTACGCGCTCCTCGATTCTCTTGATAATCTTCAATGTGGTCTCAATACCTACATCAGAGGTAATCAATGCCTCCTCCAGATTATCGAGCACCTCATCATCAACCTTAGACTTTCCTGCTATCGCTCTGGTAATCTTGCCTAGCACGCTCTCTTTTGACTTAGACAAGCCCTTGTCGAGAACCTCTTTCTTGTCTTTTGAGAAAAATGAAAAAAATCCCATATGTATATAGTATATCAATTATGATGCGAAATTACTCATAAAAAACGAAATTGGCAAAAAAAGATACCAATTAACCGCAGTTTTTATGTAACCATACGATGCATCCATACAAAAAGAAGACAAATGGGACAAAAATCAAGCAAAGCACGGAAAAAACTTACATTTTATCACAATATTCAAGAATTATCCGTATATTCGCAGCAGATTAGAAAAGAAACAATAACAAATAGCAGCAAATAACAAGTATGCAAATCAAATTCTACCAAGAAAAAGAGCAAGTACCTCTGGAAATGCACAAAGTGCGTGTGGTTCAGAAACTCTTCTTACGCCCCATCGAGGAGCGCTTACAATGTATGAAAGAAGCGGGTAACAACACCTTCCTGCTGAAAAACCGCGATATCTATCTCGATATGCTCACTGACTCTGGTGTTAATGCCATGAGTGACCTTCAGCTAGCCGCATCGATGCGTGCCGACGACTCGTATGCAGGATCTGAGACCTTCACCCGCGTGAAAGAGGCTATCAAGGAGGTGTTTGGCACAGAAAATGTATTGCCTGCTCACCAAGGACGCGCCTGCGAGAATATCCTTGCTTCGGCATTGGTAAAGCCTGGCCAGACGGCTTTAATGAACTTCCACTTCACAACTACCAAGGCTCATGTCACACGCATGGGAGGAACTGTTGAGGAGTTGGTAGCCGACAAAGGACTCAAGCCTCAAACAAACGATCCGTTCAAAGGTGACTTTGACCTCAAGAAGCTACGCGCCACCATCAAGGAGAAGGGCGCCGAAAACATCGCCTTCGTTCGCGTAGAGGCAGGAACCAACCTCATTGGCGGACAACCTGTATCGCTCGAAAATATGCTTGCTGTAACTGACATCTGTCACGACAACAACATCATCAGTGTACTCGACGCATCGCTGCTTCAAGACAACGTATACTTCATGAAGACACGTGAGGCACGTTGCAAATTTATGGACCTTAAGACTATCTACCACCTTTTGGCCGATCACTTCGACATCATCTACTTCTCAGCCCGCAAGCTCGGCTTCGCCAAGGGCGGTATCATAACCAGCAAGGATGAGAAATTCACCAAGATGATGGCTGAATACATTCCACTCTATGAAGGATTCCTTACTTATGGCGGTATGGATGTACGCTCAATGGAAGCCATGGCACAGGGCCTTTACGAAAGCCTCGACATGGAGTACATCAACCAGGGTCCGGAGTTTATCAACTATCTCGCCAAGGAACTTAACGACTACGGCGTACCCGTCATACTCCCTGCTGGCGGATTAGGATGTCACCTCAATGCTGGTGCATTCGTGCCCGACATGCCACACGACCAATACCCAGCAGCCGCCGTTGCTGCTGCGCTCTACATCGTCAGCGGCATCCGCGGTATGGAGCGTGGTACTCTCTCTGAGCAGCGTAACCCCGATGGCACAGAACCCTTTGCCGAACTCGAACTGATGCGCCTCGCAGTGCCCCGTCGTGTATACACACTGTCACAGCTGAAATATGTGGCCGACCGTGTGAAGTGGCTTTGGGACAACCGCGAACTTATTGGTGGTCTCGAATGGATTGAAGAGCCCTCTGTACTACGATTCTTCACAGGTCGCCTAAAGGAGATTGGCTTCTGGCAGGAGCGACTGGTAGAGAAATTCCGTCAGGACTTCGGCGAATCGCTGTAAACACCGACTACATAATAATAATGTTCGCGCGCGAAGAATACTTCGCGCGCGAACATTATTTATAAGCCACTCTATCAACACTCTGGCAGACGCCCAAAGTGATGAGGCAAAGCCACCTCCTCAAACTTATAACCTAGACGCTTGAGTTCCAAAGCAGCACCTATGCGATACATCACTTTGACGGCACGTGCAAACACATGAAAAGCCATCGGACTCTGAGGCTCTATCTGTTCGCGACGAATAAGCGTAACTGCCGCCTGCGAGCAACTGCGTATCACAGCCTCTATCTTTCCTGCGTCATGCGAATCGAGCGAAATGCCAAGTACATCCTGAATGATATGCTCGTCCATATCATCAAAGCCCTGAGCGCCATAGTATGCCTTATAAGGCGTCTTCAGACACTCTTGCCAATTCCTGTCCCATCCATGAGCAATAGCCAATCCCAGATAACCAGCCCATGCTATCGACACCGTGGGATAATCAGCAATCTGCCCCACAGCATCGGCCACATATTCAGGAGCTAACACAT
>JAFOYZ010000189.1 GCA_017424485.1 Bacteroidaceae bacterium | reverse complement strand
CAGTGACATACCTATGCCCCACGTGGGATTACCCAAATACTGCTGCCAAGGGCGCTGCTGTGAAGATGGCAGTTCAAGACCAAGGTTTATTCCTTTAGGAGAGAAGGGTCTGAACTTCTCGAAGTGATAGGAGTGACTGGTGTATGTGCCATGGAAAGGCTCTACCTTGATGGCAAAAGGATTGCCACCCATGAGACCGGACTTCGGGTTATCTTGTGCCGATGCTATAATGGTGAACAGTACTGTGGACAGCAAGAATGAAAGAATTCGTTTCATCGTGTATGTGATTATTATAGTTTTTTAAAATCGGCCACAAAGTTACAGTAAGGCTAAAATACAAACAATCAATTTAACTCTTTTAACCCCAGATACGACACCTTTTACCACTTAAACAAAGTTTTTTTGTGACATTTCATCACAAAATGCCATACGAGCAGAACAAACAATAGATGCAAAGGGATAGGAGTTGTACCCATCGATACAACTCCTATCCCTCAATAACGGAAGTAAAAACGCTATCTCGCCTTACCATCCTCCACCTCCCAATGGAAGGGCTCAAAAGTGGTTGAAGGATCCTTCCACGAGGGCTTGCGCAGGGCATAGATGACGAGAGGTGCGGCTACCACTACGATGCATCCAATGACGAGCACGGCATACCACATGGTCTTGCTGCCCACGGCAATCTGACCGGGAGGGATGAAGCTCAGGATGAAGGCTAGCAGTGAACCGAGGAAGCCTACACCACCCACAATCCACATCAAACCATTGCCTTTGCTGCCGATACGGAAGGGACGGTTGGCCTTCTTCATGGTGTAGCGCAGATAGATGGCGGCGGCAAACATGAGCAGGTACATGATGAGGTAGAGCAGTACGGTGAGCTGGGAGAGGATCTGGTAGAAGCTCTGCACCGAGGGCATCACCACGAAGAGCAAGCCGAGCAGGGTGACAAGGGCGCCCTGGAGTAGCAGGATGTTGCGCTGCACACCATTCGCATTGGTCTTCTGGAAGAAGGGAGGGAGGTAGCCCGCACGACCTACGGCAAAGATACCCTTCGAGGGACCCGACACCCAGGTGAGCACACCGGCCAACACGCCGAACGCCAGGGCTACGGCGATGACGGGCGACAGCCACGAGGCACGGATATAGGCGAAGTAGCGGTCGAAGCCCACGAGCAGACTCTGCGTGAGGTTGATCTCGCTCTTGGGGATGATGATGCCCAGTGAGTAGGTGCCCAGGATGAAGATGAGCACGGTGACGAACGAACCGATGAATACTGCCTTGGGATAGTTGCGCGAGGGGTTCTCTACATCTTTCACATGAATACCGCCCATCTCCATACCGGCGTAGAAGAGGAAGATGCTCGATGCCAGCACGAGATTGTTGAAGTTGGTCAGGTCGGGGAAGAAGCTGCCGTGGAAGTCGAGCTGCGAATGTCCGCCCGTAACCAAGTATACGATAGCCAATACCACCAACAAGCCTGCGGGGATGATGGTGCCCACGAGACCACCTATCTTAGATACCTTGCCTACCCACGACATGCCTTTGAGCGAGATGAACGTGGCAAGCCAGTAGATGGCGAGCACCACGATGAGGGTGTAGATGCGGTTGGACGCCAAGGCCATATCGTGTGTGCCGTTCATGCCGATGAAGGCCAGCGACACGGCACCGAAGGTGAGTACCGTAGGGTACCAGATGGTGCTCTCGACCCACTGGAGCCAGATGGCCAGGAAGCCCATGCGCTTGCCGAAGGCCTCACCTACCCAGCGGAACACTCCGCCTTGCTTGTCGGAAAACATAGCCGCCAGCTCGGCCGCCACGAGTGCCGTGGGGATGAGAAATACGATGGCTGCAAAGAGATAATAGAATGCCGAACTCATGCCGTACTCTGCCTCGGCGGGGAGACCACGCAATGAGACCACGGCTGTCACGTTCATGATGGCGAGCGTAGCTACGCTCAGCTTGGTTGCTTTACCTATAGTTGCCATAGTTGTTGGGTTTTTTAGATTCTGAGGGGTATAACAATGGTTGAGGGGGTTTGGTTTAGAGTATGCAGCTCCGCTGCTGGTTAATCGGCTTCGCCTGGTTAATCATCGCTTCGCGATTGGTTAATATGCCTACGGCAAGGTTAAAGTGCCTGCGGCACGGTGAAAGTAACCTTTGGTTACGGTTAATCGCAGCTCTGCTGCTAGTCAACGTTTTTATGGCACACAGATGACACGGATTGGGCGGATGACCACAGATTTTTATTTGTTTTCGTCAGCGTCATCGTTCCACGTTAATCGTTCCACGTTCACCGTTGCGAAGCAACTTTAACCAGGCGAAGCCGATTAACCAACGACCGTAGGGAGTGATTAACCGCTGCATCGCAGCTTTTAACCGCAGCTCTGCTGCATTGTTCCACGTTCCTCGTTTAGAGTGTAGAGGAAACATTTTCGGTTGTAGGCTTGTTTTATGCTGAACTAAACCAACCCTTAACAGAATATTTATGGAACGTACAGATTTTAGTACCGATGTGTTTGGATCTAAGGAGATGCTGCAACCTTCTCCTGTAGACAGAATCCCCCAACAGGGCACACGCCCCGACATTGCTTATCAGATGGTGAAGGATGAGACCTTTGCGCAGACGCAGCCGCGGCTCAACCTGGCTACCTTCGTCACTACGTACATGGATCCTTATGCTACGCGACTGATGAACGAGGCTATTGCACTCAACTATATAGATGAGACGGAGTATCCGCGTGTGGCGGTGATGTGTGCCAAGTGTATCAATATCATGGCCAACCTGTGGAACTCGCCCGAGAAGGCGCAGTGGAAGACGGGCGCGCTGGCCATAGGCTCATCGGAGGCTTGCATGCTGGGTGGCGTGGCAGCATGGCTGCGCTGGAAAGAGCGTCGCGAGGCACAGGGAAAGCCGACGGACAAGCCTAACTTTATCATCTCGACAGGATATCAGGTGGTGTGGGAGAAATTTGCCGACCTGTGGCAGATAGAGATGCGCACCGTGCCGCTGACACTCGATAACATTACCCTCGACCCCAAGCAGGTGATAGCGATGTGTGACGAGAACACCATCTGCGTGGTGCCCATACAGGGTGTCACCTGGACGGGAATGAACGATGATGTGGAGGCGCTGGATGCGGCACTCGATGAGTATAATGCTCGCACAGGACATGATATACCCATCCATGTGGATGCGGCTTCGGGTGGTTTCATCCTGCCCTTCCTGCAGCCAGAGAAGAGATGGGACTTCCGCCTCAAGTGGGTGCTGTCGATCAGTACATCGGGTCATAAGTATGGTCTCGTGTACCCTGGACTCGGATGGGTGGTATGGAAGGACAAGAAGTATCTGCCGGGCAAGATGTCGTTCTCGGTGAACTACCTCGGGGCGGACATCACGCAGGTGGGGCTCAACTTCTCGCGTCCTGGAGCACAGGTGCTGGGACAGTACTACCAGTTTATCCGCCTCGGATTCGAGGGCTACCGTCAGGTGCAGCACAACTCTATGGAGATAGCCAGGTACTTGCACACGGAGATTGGCAAGATGGCGCCGTTCAAGAACTACAGTGCCGATATCGTGAACCCGCTCTTCATATGGTACATGAAGGAGGAGTATGCCAAGAAGGCTAAGTGGACGCTCTATGACTTGCAGGATAAACTGAAGCAGAGCGGGTGGATGGTGCCTGCCTATACCATGCCCAAGAATATAGAGGACAGCGTGGTGATGCGTATCGTGGTGCGCCAAGGCTTCAGTAGAGACATGGCCGACATGCTCTTGGGTGATATCAGAAGTGCCATCGCTGATTTTGAGAAACTGGAGTATCCCACACCGTCGCGCATGGCCTTGGAGCAGAAGGCTGTAGTGAAGCCTACCGTATTTACGCATACGGGAACGAAGATGAAATAGGCTGCATTGCACGATATGTGAGAGTCGTATGGTATGGTTGCCATTCTGGATGCTTGGGTGCGTTCGGAATGGCAATCGCTATGTTACATTGCAGACATAGAAGCTAAATAGCACGATGGTATTTGGGGGAATCAAATATTTGTGCGAACTTTGTACATTATTAAACAAAACGACGCTATGCAACAAATACAAGATATTATCAAGGAGCGCATCTTGATACTCGATGGTGCTATGGGTACCATGATACAGCAGTGTGGACTCACCGAAGGGGATTTCCGCGGTGAGCGTTTCGCTGATCTGCCTGGTCTGCAGAAGGGCAACAACGACTTGCTCTGCCTGAGTCGTCCAGAGGTGATTGCCGGTATACACAACCGATACCTCGGCGTGGGGGTAGACATCATAGAGACGTGCTCGTTCAATGCGCAGCGCATATCGATGGCCGACTATGGATGCGAGCACCTGTGCCGAGAGATCAATCTTGCTGCAGCACGCATAGCCCGTGAGTGTGCCGATGCCATGAGCACACCCGACAAACCGCGCTTCGTGGCTGGCTCTATAGGCCCTACCAACAAGACCTGCTCTATCAGTCCTGACGTGAATGACCCCGCCAAGCGTGGCGTTACCTATGACGAATTGGTGGAGGCGTATGACGAGCAGATAGAGGCGCTCGTCGAGGGTGGGGTAGACGCGCTGCTCATAGAGACGATCTTTGATACACTCAATGCCAAGGCGGCTATCTATGCGGCCGAATGTGTGATGGAGCGT
>JAFOYZ010000188.1 GCA_017424485.1 Bacteroidaceae bacterium | reverse complement strand
GGCATTCTCTATCACCATCACCGAGGCGTTGGGCACGTTCACGCCCACCTCAATTACCGTGGTGGCCACCATGATCTGTGTCTCGCGGCGCAAGAATCGCTGCATCTCGGCATCCTTCTCGGCAGGCTTCATCTTGCCATGCACCATGCTCACCTGGCAGTAGGGGAAGGCCTCACATACCTGCGCATAGCCCTCCTCAAGGTTCTTGAGATCTATCTTCTCGCTCTCCTTGATGAGGGGGTACACTACATACACCTGGCGCCCCTGGGCTATCTGCCCGGCCATGAACTGGTATAGCTGTGCCTGGCGGTTGCCATACTGGTGTATCGTCTGTATGGGTTTACGACCGGGCGGCAGTTCGTCAATGATGCTCACGTCGAGGTCGCCATAGAGCGTCATGGCCAGCGTGCGCGGTATGGGTGTGGCCGTCATCACCAGCACGTGAGGGGCAAAGGCATTCTTCGCCCACAGCTTGGCGCGTTGCGCCACGCCGAACCGGTGCTGCTCGTCGATGACCACGAAGCCCAGCGCCGAGAACTGCACCGTATCCTCGAGCACGGCATGCGTGCCCACAAGCAGCTGTATGTCGCCCGCCAGCAGCCCGTCGAGTATCTCCTTGCGGCGCTTGCCCTTCACGCTACCCGTGAGCAGGGCCACACGCACGGGCAGCCCGTCGAGCATCTTCGACAGCGTGGCATAGTGCTGCTCGGCCAGTATCTCCGTGGGCGCCATGATGCAGGCCTGGTATCCGTTGCCTATGGCGATGAGCGATGTCATGAGCGCCACCAGCGTCTTGCCGCTACCCACGTCGCCCTGCAGCAGGCGGTTCATCTGCCGGCCGCTGTTCATGTCGTGCCGCATCTCGCGGATGACCCGCTTCTGCGCATCCGTCAACTCGAAGGGGAGTTTCGTGGCGTAGAATTCGTTGAACAGTTCGCCCACCTTCGTGAAGCACAGTCCGCGACACTTGCGGCGGCGGTCCTTGCTGTAGCGCAATATGCTTAGCTGCACATAGAAGAGTTCCTCAAACTTGAGTCTATACTGTGCCCTACGCAGCTGCTCGGGCTCCTTGGGGAAGTGTATCGTATGCAGCGCCTCGGGGAGCGGCATCAGGTGATGCTCCTGCACGAACGGGGTGGGCAGCGTCTCGGCTATGGGCATACGCTCGAGCAGGGCAAAGAGGTTACCCACAATCTTCTGTATGGCATTGCTGCCTAGCCCGCTGCGCTTCATGCGCTCCGTGGTGTTGTAGTAGGACTGCAGGCCCATCGAGGAGATGGTCAGCTCTGAGGCCTTGTCCATATCGGGGTGCGCCACGTTGATGCGGTCGCCAAACATCGTTGGCTTGCCAAACACGATGTACTCCACCCCCACGGGATAGCTCTTGGGGATAAACTTGGCGCCGTTGAACCACACCAGGTCTATCACCCCCGTGCCGTCAGAGAAGTGAGCCACCAGGCGCATCTTGCGCCCCGTGCCCACGGTCTCGTAGCGTAGTATCTTGCCCTTGAGCTGTATGTAGGGCATATTGCCGTCTATCTCGTGGATATAGTAGAGTCGGCTGCGGTCTACATACTTATAGGGAAAGTTATACAGCAGGTCGTGCATGGAGCTGATGCCCAGCTCCTTTGCCAGCAGGGCCGCCCGTTGTGGGCCCACACCCTGCAAGTACTGTATGTCGCGCGTCGTGAGGTCGTACATTTGTTGCATTGCAAAATTAGTGCAAGCCGAGCGAAATGCCAAATTTATTTGAGCATTTCCGAGGTGCCGCCAATGCGAAGCGCTTGGTTTATCCAAGAAATTACTGTGCTTGCGAAGCAAGGATTAAAAATAGTCATAAATGTTGACTATGCCGACACACGGCGGCAGATTTCTTTCTGTTTTCAAGGCGAAAGTTGCTCCAGCAGCACCTTATCTATGGGAGAGTTGGTAATAATACAAACTTCCTTTTTGCTGTGTCGCGAATAATCCCTACTTTTGTGGCTAAACAAAAGTAGTGCACGTTATGAAGCTGCGCACCGTGATATATAGCTTGCTGCTCGCCACCCTCTGCATGGGGTGTGGCGGCAACCTCAGTATGCGCCAACTAGAACAATTGGAGGCGCGGATGAACGATGCGCCCGACTCCGTATTGGCGGTGCTCACCGCTACCGACATGCCGCGGAGGGGTGAGGCGCGTGCGCTCTATGCGCTGCTTACCGTGCAGGCACAGGACAAGAACGGCATTGATGTCACTAACGATTCGCTCATTAGTGTAGCTACTGATTACTATCAACGTAAAGGCCAACCACTACGTCGCCTACAGGCCTTCTATTACCATGGGCTAGTATATCAAAGGAGCAATTCTCACCACAAAGCACTGCTTTATTATACTCGTGCGCTTGACTTTGTACCTAATGTAGATACTCCCTACCCAGTAGGCCTACTATATTCACATATAGGATCGCTTTACAGTAGCGTATACGACCATCCACAAGCACTCGGCTACATGGAAAAAGCGTACCGATACTATGAATTATCAAGGAAAGAACGTTTAATGAATTTTGCCAAGCAAGATATCGGAAGATGTCATTTTAATATGCATAATTTCTCCTTGGCTGATTCTCTGTACAATGAAGTCCTGACGTGGAGTGAAGCGAATAATGACAGCTACATCATGTATAGGACATTGAATTCGTTACTACGCTTATATGATGCCACGGGAAACACAGAAGCATTAGATACACTTCTCGATAATTATCCTTTAGAAGCAGTTGCAAGAAATGCGACAGCTTATGGAATTATTGCCCTTCATAATGTAAAGAAGAATGATAAGGCTGCAGCCGAAAATGCTATGGCGCGGGCATGGAAGTTAGCGCGAACGACACAAGATACTACTATGTTATGGCAAAAAAGTTATCAAGTATATAAAGTGTTGGGATATGCAGACAAAGCATTAGACTATTATGAATCTTTGTATGCTTATCAGGATTCCGTAGTGCGTATTACATTACGACAACCTTTAATCGCATCCCTGCATGACTATTATCATAGTGAACTTGATCTGGCTAAAGCGCGTAATCTTAATTATCGCTATTTCATTGGTTTCTTTGTATTGGCAGTACTTGCAGCATTTGTAATATTAAGAGCACAGTATCGTGAAGCGTTCCGCAAGAAAGAGGCGCAAATCAAGCGATATATGGATACTGCCGACCAATTGCGCATTACCTTATATGACAAGGAAGAGGAGTTGGGCAGGGCGGCCGCCACCTTGCAGCAGCGCATCGCTTCGCTCTTCAAGGAGCAATACAACCTGCTCGATGAGCTCTGCACCACCTATTACGAGAATCCCAAGGACGAACAACGTAGTAAGCATATTTTCGAGAAAGTGAAGAGTGTTATCGACACTTTTTCGTCTGATGAAGGATACGCTAAACTTGAGACCATCGTCAATGAGAGCCGACATAATGTGATAACCCTTCTGCGCAGCGAACTCCCCAAGTTCAAGGAAACAGATTATCGCCTACTATGCTACTTCTGTGCTGGTTTATCCGTACAAACTATCAGCCTTTTCACCAAAGAGGAACCCGAAAAATTGTGGGTATACAAAGGCCGTTTAATAGCGCGCATAGCAAAGTCCGATGCTCCCAATAAGGAAATTATACTAGAACAAATCCCTCAACGTATTCGTAAATCATAGTATTCGGAGAAAATCCACCTAACACTTAGCCATATTATACCATCTAAGTGTATATTTTAGGGGGTGGTAGTAATATGCTGTAAATCAATATATCAACCATTACTTATACAGTCGTTCATAAAAGTGTTAGGTCAAACCCGACCTAACACTTTTTATTTATCACATTTTCAGATGTTTGCAACTAAAAGTGTTAGGTCATTTCCCTACCACTTTTTTGTTCACATCCGTATTCACCTCTACCTTTGCGGCATATTTAACAATTAAAATTAATATAAAGTTATGAAGACAATTAAAAATTTTCAGTGGCTTATGATAGCCGTTTGTCTCTTCGTTGTAGGCACTGTGCAAGTGATGGCAGATGGTGGTAAAGAGAAGGATATTGTTCCTATCCCTATATATACAGGTAAATCTTTTACGGGGAGTGATCAAAGAGGGGTTTTGTCAATTCTTTTCGAGGCCTACTATCAAAATGGTACTATATATAAGCACTTCTGCCGAGTTTCATCTATTAATGTTGATGTAGTGAATGAAACCACAGGTCATGTATGGAACGCGACCACGGATATTTCCGATGGAATGGGCGAAATAAGATTATATTTATGTGGAAGTTGTTGAGCCAACTTCCACATTTATGATTATATTTGCAAACGAAAACTAAAATATATCCATATCATGAAAAAGTATCTTCTTGTCTTGTTGGTAACGCTCTGCTCATTAGGTAAGGCTCATGCCGATTCTATCTTTGTAGATTCAGGTGTTGCGTATAAGATTGTGTCAGCGGACACGGTAAATGTTGTCAAGCTTGCTGACGGAAAATCATACACTCGCACATTCAATGATTCACTGCTGAATATACCGTCAAGCATCAGCCATGATGGCAAGAAATATTGGGTGAAGTGCATTGAGCAGTATGCCTTCAGTGGATGTACAGGTATCAAGAGTGTTTTCATCAGTAAGGGAGTGGAGGAAATCCATGACGGAGCTTTTGAGGCATGTGCCAATCTTGAGTCAATATCGCTGCCTTCGAGTGTGATCGTCATAGGTGAGAAAGTCTTTCCATATTGCATTAACCTAACAGCTATTGCGGTTGACAAGCGGAACCCAGTCTTCGACAGTAGAGACGGGTGCAATGCCATTGTCAGGACAAGGGATAATACACTTTTATATGGCTGTAAATCTACACAGATACCTTCATCGGTTGTGACTATAGGATCTTACGCTTTTATTGAGTGTATGATGGAAACTATCGATATCCCTGTAGGAGTGGTGAACATTGAGTGTTATGCTTTTTGTCAATGTGAGAAGCTAAAAAGCATTCATATCTCCTCATCTGTAGAAAAAATAAGACCGGAATCTTTTTGGACATGCTATAACATATCTACCATTACAGTGGATGAAGGCAATGAATGGTATGATTCGAGGGGTAGCTGCAATGCAATTATATCCAAGGAGGATGACGAACTATGTATGGGCTGCAGTTCGACCAAGATTCCCGAAGGAGTACTTAGTATAGGTAGTATGGCTTTCGCTTATTGTATAGACCTGTATGAAATCACAATTCCCGAAGGAGTGAAATCTATTAAACACGCTGCATTTTGGGACTGTTGCAACCTAAAGGATGTAAAGCTTCCTTCTTCACTTGAACGTTTACTAGGAGCTGCTTTCAAGGGGTGTATTTCGCTTGTGAGTATTGACATCCCCCAGAATGTGAAAGAAATAGGATGGCGCATTTTTTGGAACTGTGCTTCATTGCAGCAGGTTAAGGTGGACCCGAAGAATCCGTATTACGATTCTCGCCACGACTGCAATGCAATCGTCCACACTTCAAGCAATCGCTTGATTGCAGGGTGCAATGGAACTGTTATTGTTGACGGTATCAAGAGTATTGGCGAGGAGGCTTTTGGGGGAATCAACATAACGTCTATTCATATACCGGCTTCAGTGGAGGTAATCTATCCTGGAGCATTCAAGGAAAATGAATTGTGCCGATCGATAACTGTAGATGAAGGAAATCTCCGCTACAAGTCTGATGGCTCCAATTCTGTTGTCAACAAGGAATCTCATGAAATGGTACTTGCCTGTTCATCTACAAAGATTCTTCCCGAAGTTACAAGTATAGGAAAGTATGCCTATACCAACAATCTTAGTATCATGGTTCTTCCTGAAGGGATTGAATATATCCATCCGGAAGCCTTCCGTGGTAATAAGAATCTGCATGCTATTATTATTCCTGCTTCTGTAAAGGAGATTGGTCAGGAAGCGTTTAGAGACTGTGAGAACCTGACGGACGTTGTTATAATGGGGAATAATACCGAGATATATCCTGAAGCTTTTAGTGGATGTGACAAACTTAACCAGAAGTATTTAACCGAATTTTGAGAAATTCTTGGATACCCAGAATTACGGGACAGAGTGAAAAAACTGAATATTCCTACTTTGGTTATCTTAGGGGTCAGTGTCTTCTGTATCTCAGAGAAGCATATGGAAATGGCACTTGTAATCCAAAGGTATTGGACAGGGTTATGTGCATTGCTTTTCCTTTTATGGTTTTCTTTACCTTTTAGCTTGGGGTCCCGGAAATCTTTTCCCATTGAAGAATACATAACGTACAATACGACATATATGCATGAATATGGGCATTATATTCAAAGTCAAATGTTGGGCCCGTTGTATACGATACCAGCAATATCTAGTGGTTTGCATACTTTGAGAAATAAAGGTCGAACCACGACATACAATTACTGGGGAGGTATACCTGTATCAAGCGACCATTGGACAGAAACTTGGGCTAATCGTTTGGCCGCGAAATATTTTGGTAAATATGAAGATATGGATTGGGAACGGGATCGTTTTAGAAGAGGAGGAAGAAGCCTTCCCTTGCATATCTATTATCCGTTAGAATCATTCTTTTAGTTTTATTATTGTAAGAAATTTATGAATAAGAAATTTATTAAAATCATTACATTGGTACTTATGTCCTTCGTGTTCGGAGGATGTCCCGATGGTGTCGCTCCTGAATTCGTGCCAGCAGCCTATTTGGCGAATAAGAGTGACCATGAGATTATAGTTTATTGGTCTCATTTCTACTCGGCATATTATCCGCCTAGTTTAACAATATATCCTGACACGGCTCTCCCGAAGCAATATTTCTATGCTCCATGTGGAGAAGAAGTTGCAGAACTTGACAGTGTTGCACTACATAACCCTCTTTTATTCGTAGTTGAGCCAGGGGACTGTTCTTGTGAGTCTGGCTTTGAGACTGATCCTTTGGGCACTCTGTTTAGTGCTCCACCTCATGACACCTTGTCTGTTTTCATCCTTCATGCCGATACTGTACGTAAATACTCCTGGGATGAGATACGTGAAAGTAATAATATTATAGTACGCTATGACTTATCAAAGGATGATGTGAAACGTTTTGCAGGGTACACCATCCCCTTCCCGCCCACCGAAGCCATGCGCGACATGAAGATGTGGCCACCGTATGAAGAGGTAAGGAAGAGGTACGAAAAGTAACAGATATCAACCAATAAATAACACATACATTATGAAACGCACACTTTTATTTCTTGCGTGCTTGATGGGCATAACCTTTGCCTTTGCACAAACCAGTCTACAGGACGTAGTTTATTTGAAGAACGGCTCTATCATCCGTGGCGACATCATAGAGATGGTGCCAGGCGAGACGGTGAAGATTATGTCCGTCGACGGCAGTGTGTTCGTATGGGATATGGATGAAGTTGAACGGATTACGCAAGAGGAAATGCGTAATCGAGGGGAGGTGCAAGAAGAAAAGTTTGTCTTCCTCTCAGGACTGCTCTCATTCATGGTGCCAGGTGTGGGACAATATTATATAGGAGAGCGACACGACGGTAAGATTGATTTGCTTACACATCTTGGTTGCTGGGGAGCAATAGCCGCAGGAGGTGGTCTGCTGTCAGCCTCAGCCACCATTTGGGATGGTTTCGCAGAAAAGGCGGGGTATGCTGCAGGAGCCGTTTTGGCGGTTGGAGGCCTTGCCTTGATGGCTACCAATACGGTATGTTCGGTAATAGATGCAGTAAAGTCGGCCAAACGTGTCAAT
This sequence comes from Bacteroidaceae bacterium, assembly GCA_017424485.1. GTDB lineage: Bacteria > Bacteroidota > Bacteroidia > Bacteroidales > Bacteroidaceae > UBA1189. The sequence continues at coordinate 986 of JAFOYZ010000188.1, read as the reverse complement.
ATAGAGAATGGGTATGTTATGCTTCCTATGGGGAGTCATTGCGCCTTCGGCATGCAGCCTATGGTCGCTTATGAATATCCACAATATATGCAAGGGGTAAAGCCCGAACTGTCTGCCGGAATGAAATTCAAGTTAACCTTCTAATGAAATACAACCATGAAAAGATTCTTATTAGTTTTGACAATTGTGTTGTCGGCCTCGTTTACCTTCGCACAAACCAGTCTACAGGACGTTGTTTATTTGAAGAACGGTTCTATCATCCGTGGCGACATCATTGAGATGGTACCGAGCGAAACGGTGAAGATTATGACCGCTGATGGTTGCGTATTCATATACGACTTTGCCGATGTGGAGAAGTTCACTAAGGAGAAGCCGATACATTACGGAAAGACAACCGTTGACAAGAAGTCTCCGTGGGCATCGGGCATTATGTCATATTTCATTCCGGGCTTAGGACAATTCTATAATGGCGAAGAACGTAAGGGATGGATTGATTTGGGTACTCAGGTTGGAGGATATGCAGCTGCGTTGGCGGGATTAGGTTTGACTATGGAGTATTCAGGATACGATGACTATTATTACGGAGAAGATGGAACTATGATTTATGAATACAAAGAAGGTAATAAGTTCTTGTCTACAACGGGAGTCGTTTTGTTCACTGCGGGAATTATCACCATCTATGCCAATACCATCCACTCTATCGTTGATGCCGTGAAGTCCTCGAAGCGCATCAATGCCGAGAACGGCTATGTGATATACCAGATCAACGACCGTTGCGCCTTTGGGATGCAACCCTCGATAGCGTATGAGCGCCCGCAATACCTGCAGGGCAGCAAGCCCGAACTCTCGGCTGGCATGAACTTCAAGCTGACATTCTGAAAGACCAAAGAGCGCCTTCACTATTTTGACCTTGACCCTAAGTTCCAGGATGGTAAGGGTTGTGGTTTCTCCGCTCAGGGTTCAACCAATCTGACCGAGAAGGACAT
>JAFOYZ010000187.1 GCA_017424485.1 Bacteroidaceae bacterium | reverse complement strand
CAAAGATACAATCCCACGGAAGCGGAATCAATAGAATAATTTCGCACCTTAGAAGTTGGAAAATCGCAAAGAGTTTTGTACTTTTGTATCAAACAAAGTTATTTACCGCTGCGCAAGGGTAACCTTGATGTTGCGCAACAGCAAGGTTGCCGTTGTGCAAAGGTAACGTTGCCGTTGGGCAGCGGTAAATAGATTGGAAAAGAATTAGTCCACTAACTATAAGCCCTTATGACAAAAAAGACAACAACCAAGAAATCAGGCACTATAGCCTATCAGCTGCGTAGGCAAAATGACCTCACGGGAACCGCTACAGAGAAGAATCCGCAGATGGCGGTGACCATAGTGAACAGCAAGCTTACCACCACGAAGGAGCTGGCAGAGTATATCAACTTCGCGTGTAGCGTGACCGAGTCGGACATAGCGGCCGTGTTGCAGGCCCTCGGCAAGTGCGTGTGCGATGAACTGCTCGATGGCAACCGCGTGGAGATAGACCACATTGGCACCTTCAGCCTGTCGCTCACCTGTGGCCGCAAAAAGTTGGAAGACCGCGTGACGAAGAACGACATCCGTGTGAAGAACATACTCTTCACTCCCTGTGCCGAGATGAAGCAGGCCATGCGCGGTGCCGATATCGTGAGCGGAGGCTCCAACCCCAACAAGCGGCTGACCGATGAGGTGATACTGCGCCGCTTGGCAAAGTACTTCGAGGAGCACGAGTTCATGCAACGCCGCAACTTCGAGTCCGTCTGCGAATGCTCGCGCTATACCGCCACGAAGAAGCTCAAGGAGCTGGTCAAGGCTGGAAAACTCCGCGCCATGGGCGCAAAGAACGTGCGGTTCTATGTGAAGGGGAGCCTTTGAATGATGAATGCTGAATGTTGATGGCGGACACTGGCATACGTGGATTATTGTACGCAGTGTCCGCCATTAATATTTTAATCTGCAGTTGATTATCACCCTTTGGCGGAGGGTGGCAGGTGGAAAAGGTAGAAAAAGAATGTTATTCGTTTTAGCGTCCGCCCACCTCAAAAGAAAGAAAATCGTTTAGTATGCTAACCTTTTTGTTGTGGTGTTTTGCTTCTAGTGTCGGTGCAACACCTGCTAAGGTTTGATTTTAATTCTGAATAATGGCGTAAAATTGGGAATAAAAGTCGCGGCAGGTATTTGTTTGTCCAAACGAAATGCTGCAAATAAAGGAAAATGCTTGTTGAATTAATAAAAATAATTCCACTAAAATAGTGGAGTGATGAAAAGAATCATTACCTTTGCACTCAGAACAGAGAACAACGGCATATGGAGATTGTCTTTGAGAAAGAGTATCTGCGCCAATTGTATGAGATAGGCAAGGCTGAGGGTAAGAAGTATAGATTCCAACCTCAGATAGTATCGCGCTATCAGTTGCGCATCAAAATGCTGGAGCAGGCCAATAGCATAGAGGAACTCTACAATATCCATTCTTTGCACTATGAGGTGCTAAAGGGTGATAAGGCTGGTATTTCATCCATTAGAGTCAATGACCAATACCGAATAGAGTTCACTGTGAAACAAATTTCTTCTGAGGCTGTTGTGACGATATGCAACATCTTGGAGTTGTCAAACCACTATAAATGACCGCAACAATGAGTACTTACACATGCCAACGCGCCATCCATCCTGGCGAAATACTAAAAGAAGAGGTGGAATATCGAGGTATAAAGCAGACAGTGCTTGCCGAGCAGATGGACCTGTCGTACAAGATGTTAAACGATATTCTCAATTGTCGCCGTCCTTTGACTGCTACTACAGCATTGCTCTTTGAGGCTGCGCTGGGTGTTAATGCAGGACTCCTTATGCGCATGCAACTGGACTATAATATGCAAACAACACAACAGGACAAGTCTTTTATCCAACGACTGGAGAGGATAAAGCGTATTGCTGCCGTATTTTGATTGTTGCACTTGCTGCTAACAAAGAAAGGCGACTGGTCTTCCAGCCGCCTTTCTTTGTCTCTTTTGTCATGGCGTATGTGTGGTTTCTTATTTGCAAATGTATATGGCGTATGTGCTTGCTTGTTTGTGTGGACGGTTGGGATATTATAGATAAAGGCTGCACCCTGGGGCGCAGCCTTTATAATTGTGGTAAAGAAACTTACTCTGCTATATACTTATATATATTCACATATAGGCGTGTATCGGTCTTCTCGGGATAGCTGCCGTACGATGAGTACTGTCTGTCGTACATGATGGTCTTGTCCATATCGATGTTCGTTACACTAAAGGTCTCGTCACCATTGGCAGTGATGGTCCATATGTAGCTCTCTTCGGCTGTTGTGCCAATGTTGAAGCTGTTGTAAGTACCCTTCATATAGATGTAGCGGGTAGAAGCATCTTGCAATGTGTAGCCTCCGTCGGTAGATGTGATGGTGAGCTTGGCTGCTTCGGTGGTTGCACTGGCAGCAATCTCTCCGTTGCTAATGCTTACAGTTGCTGCGGGCATATAGCCATAGGTCTTGTTGGCATCGAGTTGGGTGAAGGCTTGGTCGCCTGCTACAAGGAGATATGTACCAGCTTCGGTAAACTCAGTCACCTTGACATATTTGCCAGTGTAGGTTACATCACCGGGTTCTTCTTCCTCTTCTTTGTTGTCACCTTCACCTTCTAAAATACCTCCGTCAGCAGTGGTGAGTGAGTAGTCATCAACAAGGATGTCGGTGCCAGGTTTTCCTGCACACATGATGACGAGGTTCAGCTTGGTCTGCTCTGACAAAGTGAACTGATGATTTACTTCGGTCCATTCAGTTGTGGTGAGGTCGTTGACATAGTCTCCATAAGCGTAGCTGCCCATCGAACCGTCTTCCTTGATAGGAGCATAGCCAGGGCGTGCAGAACTGCCGTCTTCGGTGGCTGCTTTAGTATAGAACTGGATGTAGTAGGTACCGGCTTTCAAGGTGAGCTCCTGATATGCCAAGCGGTTGTTAACGCCAGACTTTCCTATAACCTTTACGGCATAGCTGCCGCTGTGGGCGTCTGTAGACTGCTCCACGTTGCCTTTGCTTGCGCTTGTGGTAGACTTCCAGTTGGTGGGGACATTATTGCTCCATGCCTCAAAGTCGCCATTGGCAACAAGATTGTCTCCTGTGGGTACTATGGGGTCGTCCTCTTCATCTCCGGTGTTGTCATCGTTGCTGCCGCCCTCTTCGGCCAATCCACCGTCGGCAGTTGTGAGCGAATAGTCATCAATGAGTACATCACTAGCTGTGCTCTTGGGGTTCATGATGATGAGGTTGATGGTCTTCTGTGCGTCGAGGGTAAACTCGTGCTTGACCTCGGTCCACTCGCTGCTAGTGATATTGTTCACATAGCTGCCATACATATAGTTTTGCGAGTCGGCCTTACCGTCGGCCAATACACCTACATAGCCGGGGCGCACGCTAGCATCCCCTGCTGTAGCTTTGGCGTAGAAAGTGATATAGTAGGTTCCGGGCTTGAGTGTAATCTCCTTATAGGCGATGCGTTTGTTGAATTCGCTGTTTCCTTGCACGATGACTGCGTATGATCCGCCGTGTGCATCGGTCGATTGGGCGAGTGTGGCACTGCTAGCTGTAGTGCTGCTCTTCCAATGGGTAGGGGTGTTGCCATCCCATAGCTCGAAATCTCCATTTTCGAGTAGGTTGTCACCTACTACAACTGACGTGGTGTCGTCCTCTTCTCCTCCCTCGGGGTTGTAAGGCAGTTCGGGGACCTCTTCACAGGCTGCGAATGCAAATGCTGCAAGGGCGGCCATCACAGAAAATCTAAAATGCTTTTTCATTGTTGTTATGTTTTAGTTTGAAAATTATTCCATCATGGGTTCAATATCGTCAAGCACGCGGAGCAGGCACTGCCAGGTGTTGTTGTAGCGAGTGAGTACGCCGGTGATGTTGACGGAGCCGCTAGGGATGGTATCGAGGGCGAAGTTGGCATAGGAGCTCATGCGGAACACCACTTCCTGACTGCCTACCTTGACACTGCGGTTCTCGGTCTGCTCATCTACTGGGGCAAACTGCTTGCCGCCATCGAGGAACTTCACACCCGTCATATGTACGTAGAGGGGTACGTTGTAGTCTTTGTTCTTGCTATCGCGGAGCCACTCTTCGCTGAGCTCGAATAGGGGGATGGCAGCTGCGTCGGCCTTGCCCACAAGCTTGATGTGGTTCTTGAAGACGCTCTCGTTCATACGACCAATAGAGCCGTTGTAGAGGGCGCCAATCTGAGGCAGCTTGCGGTAGCCGCCAAAGTAGAGCCCCTTGCAGTCGATGATGACCTCCTGGCCTACGGGAAGGTAGGCATAGGTGCCGGTGGCATTGACGCCGATGATGATGCCGCCTGTCTCGTCCTGTATGGCGAGCTGCTTGTATACGTTGCCGCTCTCGTCGTTGGTGATGACACGGCCACGGATGCGGATGTCGTCCTTGATCTCTACCACACCGTCGGTAGAGGCGAGGTAATAGTTGCTGTATTTATCTTTCAGCTGGCGGATGGTGGTGTTGGCCTCGCCAATGCTGTTGTTGCCATAGGGATAGTTGCCCGGCTCGAAGGTGAGGTCGTCAAAATCGTTCATGCACGAGGTGGCAAGCAGGGCCACAAGACAACCGAATAGTAGTGAAATATGTTTTTTCATAAATTATGTTTTTAGGAGTTCAGAAGTCAGGAGTTCAGACAATAGCTTGCTCAAGCATGACTAGGCTCGAGATGCCAACCGTGTAACTCTTTAATTCTCCATTTCAATTTTCAATTCTCAATTCTCAATTAAAACTTGTATGCTACGTTAAAGAAGGCGTTCAAGGCATTGGCGTAGTAGAGCTTGGGGTTCTTTGAGAACTTATAGGTGCGCTCGTCGCCCTGTGTGCCATTGTCGTAGTAGTAGTCAGAGCGGTTCTGCTCATAGCCTCCCGTGCTCAGGTGGGTGTTGTTGAGCAGGTTGTTGACGGTGAGGTTGAGGCTGAGGCTGCGACCGTTCTTCAGACGCATGTAGCGGCCTATGTTGACATCTACCATAAAGCCACCCTTCACGCGGGTTTGCTCAGCGGTATGTGCCTTATAGATGGTGCCGTTGTCATTGTAGAGGATACCTCCCTCGCTGGCCAATGTGGCATTGTCGATACCGAACGAGGGGTTGCCATTGGCATCTACAGCTCCGCTAGAGATGTAGGGAGTGAGGATATTGCTCAGTCGGGTAAACTCCGAGAAGTCTACATATACGCGGTCGTAGTAGTTGACGTTGGCGCCGAGGAACCATCCGCTCACGTTGTAGTCGATGCCGAGGCTCAGGGCGGTGAGCGGTGTGCTGCTCACGCGGCATCCGTCGGCAATCACGAGCAGGGCATCCTGCTTCTTGGTGACGGGATTGGTGTAGGTGCTGGTCACCTCGTCCTGACTCTCATAGGTGAGGGTAGCATAGGGGTTGTTGGTGTAGAGGGCATCGCCCATAGAACCGATGAAGGTGAACGACAGTGCCGAGGTGACATTCCAGATGGCTGCAGCCTCGATGCCGTAGTGCTCTTTCTCTACACCGCGCATCGTGAGGTAGGTGAAGCGTGCCTCGCTATCGTTGTAGAAGGCGGTCTGCTCAACCTGGTCAGTGAAACGGGTGTAGTAGCCGCTCAAGCGGGCTGTGAAGCGGGCTGTAGAGAGCGAGTAGGAGAGCTCGTTGTTGAAGATACCCTCGGTGGTGAGGCCGCGCACGAAGTCGTTCTTGATACGGTTGGCCACGAAGGCGTTGTAGGCGAGGGGAGCCTCGCGCTGATAGCCGGTGTTGAGGGTGAGCACATTGCTGGGGTTGATGCGCCAGGCAAGGGTGGCCTTGGCACCGCCGCCGAGGAACTTGGCCACGCCGCTCGAACCGTAGGAGCGCTCGGCAGCACGACCATTCTGCATCAGACCTTCACGCTCGATGGTGGTGGCATTGGCCTGTCCCGACACTACGGCACGCAGAGGTCCGTAGGTGTAGAGGTATTGTCCCCATGCACGTGCCTTGTTGACATATATATTATAGTTGTAGCCAAACACGTCGCCCTCGGCAATCTGACGGTTGGGGTTGCGCAGGTCGTTCTGGATGATGGGATTGGTGAGGCCGTTGTCGCGGGCGGCAAACTTGTCGATGTCGGTGTATGAGTTGGCACCCAGCAGGTCGCTCATGGTCTTGTAGTGCATGCCCTTGGTGGTGCTGGCATTCACACCCAGGTTGTAGCGGTTGTAGTTGTTGATGGTGTGCGACCACGTGCTGCTCAAGTTGAGTGCGGCCTGATCGTTGTGGCGCTCCTCCACGTAGTACAGTGCATCGAGACCCTGTGTGTTGCCCTGCTGGTTGGCAAAGTACATCATGTCCCAATCAATCTGACGGTGGCCCTTGGCCGAGGTGAAGTGGTCGAAGATGTCGTTGTAACTGGCCAGCTCATCTTCGGTGGGGGTGTGGTTGAGGTCCCATACGTTATATGCCGAACTGGGTAGCTTCTTGTAGTAGTCGGGGCGCGGGTCGGCGGCATTGCCGTTCCATCCGAGCGCTGTAGTACCATATTGACTATACTTCATGGCCACGGTGGTTGTCAACTTGCGGTATTCGTCAACATCGAAGTCCCAAGTAAGTATGCCGGTAGGCTCGAAGGTGTTGACCACACGGGCATTGCGCTTCACGCCGTTCTGATAGCCCCAATAGGGGTTGTAGTAGTGCGAGCCGGCCAAGGCATAGGCCTCCTCGGTAGAGGCGCCCTGCTGGGCACGTTCGGTGGGTACGGCAAAGAAACTCATCGAGAGGCTGTGCTGGTCGTTGAACTGCTTCTCGGCACTGAGGAATCCGCCGAGTGAGTTATAGAACGTACCCTCGATGACACCTTCGTTGGCCCAGCGGTAGGCGAGCGAGAAGGTGAGTGCCCAACCATTCTCCATCAGTCCTGTCGAGTGGGTGAAGATGGCGCGGGCAAGGTAGTTGCGGTTGCAGGCCGAGAGGGTGAGGTTAGAGCCCGTAGCATACTGCGATGCACGCATATTGATGTTGCTGGCACCGCCCACGGGAGCAAAGGCGAAGCGGTTGTCCTCGAAGGGCGACACACCCTCCTGGTTCTTGGTGGCGTGATTGAGTCCGCCCACCATGCCATAGCTGAAGCGACCGGTCTCCTGATCGTTCATCAGTGCACCGTTGATATATACGTCGTTGTACTTGGAGTCGTAGCCACGTACCTTGAAACGCATGGGGCTGAAGAGGTAGCCCACGTTGGAGAGGTAGATGTCGTTGGTCGACGAGGTGAGTGCTGCCACGCTCTGCACGGCATCGTCATCTTCGCCTAGCTGCGACTCGGTGAAGGTGAAGGCCGAGTTGTCGTCAGTCTGTCCCATGGTGGCATTGTTGGTTTGCGCTATAGCCGACAATACATGTGTGCTGCCAATGCATAGTAACGTAACCAAACGAAAGATAGTTTTTCTCATAATCTGTGCTTTGTGAATCCTTTCAAAAAATATATGACAAAGAAACAAAATATTTTTGGTATTTTAGGCATGTTGGCAAAAGAAAATACCTACGGGATGGTGAGTTTTTCAGATAAAATTCCCATATTTGTATTCTCAAAACTCCATAAATGTAATTAAGGATTATTATAATGAACAAAAGATGTGTATGGATGAGCCTGCTGATGGCTCTTGTGATGGTATCGTGCCACAGCACCAAGCAGGCCACTTCGCAGGCTGGCAAGGCAGGCGAGAAGAAGTATGCCGTGTATAGCGCTGCATTCTATAATCTGGAAAACCTTTTCGATACGATACACGACGTGGGCAAGAATGATTATGAGTACTTGCCTGAGGGAAAGAACAAATGGAACGGCATGAAGTACCGCTCCAAGCAGCACAATATGGCCAAGGTTATCAGTGGACTGTCTACCGATATGCTTCCTATGGGGCCTGCCATTATTGGTGTATCGGAGATTGAGAACCGCCGTGTACTCGAGGACTTGGTGAAGCAGCCTGAGCTGGTCGATCGTGGATATGAGATTATCCATGTGGAAGGTCCCGACCGCCGTGGCGTAGACTGTGCCTTCCTCTACAATCCCAAGCTATTCAAACTGGAGACGACCAAGCTGGCTCCGTATTATACCGTTGATAACGATACTACTTACCGCACTCGTGGATTTCTCATTGCAGGTGGCACTCTGCATGGAGAACGCATCCATTTTATTGTCAACCACTGGCCCTCGCGTGGAGCGGCCTCACCGGCTCGTGAACGTGCTGGCGAATTGGTGCGTGTTATCAAGGATTCTCTGCTAATGGCTTATCCAGGTTCGCCCATCGTGATTATGGGTGACCTTAACGATGATCCCATGGACAAGAGTATAGCAGAGTCGCTCGGTGCTAAGCGTGAGCAGAGCGAAACGGGAGCCAATGACCTATACAACCCTTGGTGGAATACGCTTGTAAAGGATGGTATTGGCACCTTGAAGTATCAAGGCAAGTGGAACCTCTTTGATCAAATCATTATCAGCGGTAATCTGCTGGGTGCTGACCGCTCAACACTGAAATACCTTAAGCACGAGATTTATGTGCGCGACTTTATGCTACAGCAGGAGGGTAAGTATAAAGGTTATCCGCATCGTACTCATGCCAGTGGCTCATGGCTAAATGGCTATAGCGACCACTTGCCTACCATCCTCTACTTGGTGAAAGAGGTGAAGTGAGGGTTGAGGGTTGATGGTTGATGGATGATGGATTGGGGACGTTTCTGCTATTCGAGGCAGAAAAGTTCTCTGTTTTCAGTACCTAATGTCTCTCTACAACCTGCCAATCCGTGATAGGGTATCATGCGTCCTATGACAGTAAGGCGCTTGTGGAGGTTTTGAGGATTGTCGTAGAGGTTTACGTCATCTCTAATAAATCCTTTGGGGAGTTCCACGATAATGATTCGCTGGTTGTCGTTCTCCCCGATGCTATCGGCAAGCACTACGTTATACTGTGCCTTGGAAGTTATCTCGTCTTCGGTACTGTTGAGATAAGTAACGGAGTTTTTCCCTTTGGCGTATCCTACGATATAGCCTCTTATCCATATCTGGTTGTAGTTGTCTTCATCCTGCAACTTAATGCCATCGGCTATGCTCAGAGGATATTCCTGGCTATTGCTGGGAATGGAATCTGTAATACCTTCGTTTTCGTCATCGTCATCGT
>JAFOYZ010000186.1 GCA_017424485.1 Bacteroidaceae bacterium | reverse complement strand
TCTCGGTGCCTTGGGTACCTTCGTCGGCCTTCTCGGAGGCTTCGCCCTTGCTGCCCATCTCGAAGCCTTTGCCAAAGGCGCTAGCCATCTGCTGGGCAGCACGCTCGGCGGCCTGGCGCTCGGCCTCGGCACGCTTTTGCGCCTCTATCTCTTCGTCGGTGGGCATATCTACGGTGGGCTCGTCGGGCTGGGTGATGAGGGGCTCATCGACCTGAGGTTGCGGCTGGGTGAGCGGGGCATTGTTGACATTGGGCACATCGCTCTTGACCGACGACACCTCAGTGTACTGGTACGACTCGGTATGACCTTGGGCCAGCAAAGCGTTGCCCAACATCACGGGCACACCACTCTCCTCCTCCGGCACGGGGGCGCTGAACTTGACCATCAAGAGCAGCAACACCACGAGGAGATGCACCACGAGGGTGACGGCTATACCCTGTATCTGATTCTTAGTCACTTTCAACGCTTACTCTTTTTATCGGGACGACGAGTGGCCAGCACCATCTTGAACTGGTTCTCGTTGGCGATGTTCAACACATTGACGATCTCACGATAGGGCACACGCTCGTCGGCATAGAGCGCCACATACATCTCGGGCTCCTTGGCGGCACAATCCTGCAGGAAGGCGGCCAACTCGTCAAGGACTATGGGCATCTCGTCTTCGTTGCCAAAGGCGGTGTAGTAGTTGAGATCCTGATCTATAATCACACGCGCAAGAGGCTTGGCAGAGGTCTGCTGCTTGCCTTGCGGAAGCAACACCTTGATGGCGTTGGGGGTCACCATAGTAGAGGTGATCATAAAGAACACCAACAGCAGGAACACGAGGTCGGTCATCGACGACATGCTGAAGGTGGGCGATATCTTGTTTCTACGTTTAAGACTCACGGGGAATGAATTAAAAGTTATAAATTAGAAATTAAAAAATGGAAGTTAAAACTTGCATCGAATATGATTCGCTTGTTTTAATTCTTAACTCTTAATGTTCAATTCTTCAAGTCCATAAACGCCAATGTCTGAGCCTCCAGAACGTTGGCTACATCATTCACGCGAGACACCAGGTAGTTGTAGGCAAACATGGCGATGATACCCACGATGAGACCGCCAACGGTGGTGACCATAGCTTCGTAGATACCGCTCGAAAGGAGGGTGATATCGATGTTGTTGCCGGCATTGGCCATCTCCCAGAAGGCACGCACCATACCGAGCACCGTGCCGAGGAAGCCAATCATAGGCGCACCCGAAGAGATGGTGGCCATCACGGAAAGCCCCTTCTCGAGCTTGGCTACCTCAAGGTTGCCGGCATTCTCCAGAGCGGCCTGTACCTCGACGGCAGGACGGTCGATGCGTCCGAGACCCTTCTCTATCATATTTGATGCAGGGCTGTTGGTGACGCGGCAATAGTTGATGGCCGACTTCATCTCATCGGTCTTCACATAGTCGCGGATGCGCTCCATGAACATTGGGTCAACCTTAGAGGCCTTACGGATTACCAGCAGACGCTCTACGAAGATGTAGACACAGAGTACCGAAAGCAAGGCGAGTACGATCATTATCCAACCGCCCTTGGTAGCCATATCCCATAGGTTCATCTCATTTGCCGCCTCTACCACCTCGGTGAGAACGGGATTCTCGGCCACTTCGGTCACGGCCTGTTCCATTTGTGCTTGCAATAATAACATTGTTATGAATTATGATTTTGTGATTTGTATTATCTATATCGTCTTTAACCGTTCATCGTTAATCGTTAACCGTTAACCGCCAAACACTCCTTATACCGGCGTATCGTCTCAGGCAATCCCAGGTATAGCGCATCGCAGATGAGGGCGTGGCCAATGGACACCTCGTCAAGATGGGGTATATGCTGAGCAAAATAGGCGAGGTTATCCAGACTGAGGTCATGACCGGCATTGAGGCCCAAGCCGCACTTCTTTGCCGCACGGGCAGCCTCGACATAGGGGGCAATGGCCGATGCTCTGTCGGTCGCATAGCCCGAGGCATAGGGCTCGGTGTAGAGCTCTACACGGTCGGCACCTGCCTTGGAAGCATACTCCACCATATGCACATCGGGGTCGACGAACACGGAGGTACGGATGCCCGCCTCCTTGAACGTGGCTATAACCTCGGAGAGAAACTCCTGATGCGCCATGGTATCCCACCCGTGATTGGAGGTTATCTGATCGGGCGCATCGGGCACCAAAGTAACCTGTGCCGGCTTCACCTGCAGCACCAACTCGATGAACTCACGGCTGGGGTAGCCCTCGATATTAAACTCGGTGCGCAACAGAGGGCGCAACGCGAACACATCAGCACGACGGATATGGCGCTCATCGGGACGAGGATGCACGGTGATACCCTCGCCACCCATAGCCTCGCAATCCAAGGCAAACTTACACACATCGGGATTGTTGCCACCACGCGCATTGCGCAACGTAGCCACCTTATTTATATTTACACTCAATTTCGTCATACGAAACAAAAAAAAGCATTATCTTTGCAATCAATCGACAAGATAGCCACAAGCAAGAGGAAATAAACACGCAGAGTTTCCGTTTTGCACATTTATCGCTATCTTTGCCCCGAATTACGCAGTATATGCAAATTCGGCACAAAGGTAACACTTTTAATTGACAAAATGATAATTGACAATTGACAATTAGCCGAGTAAATAGCGATTTTTAATCTTCAATAATTAAAATTTAACACAAGATATGCGCTTCGCCCTCTTCGGTAACACGTATGAAACATACAAGTCGGTATATGCCGAACAACTGTTTGCCGTACTCAGCAAACATGATGCCGAGGTATATGTAGAGAAAGACTTCTACGATTTTATCAGCCAGAGTCAAACCTGCCTACCCGAGGTTGCAGGCATCATCGACCATGTCACCGACCATCAGGTAGACATGGCCATCAGCCTCGGCGGCGACGGTACCTTCCTGAAAGCAGCACGCTGCATTGGCAACACGGGCATACCCATTATAGGCATCAACACAGGCCGCCTGGGATTCCTGGCCGACGTATCGGCCGACGAGATGGAGACATTCTTCGCGCAACTGCACGAAGGACGATATATGGTACGAGAACGCGGATTGCTGGAGCTGATCATTGGCGACGACAATGAGCACCCGGCCTATGCGCTCAACGAGATTGCCGTATCGAAACATGACAGCTCGTCGATGATAGCCGTGCGCACTACCGTAGGCGGCGAACATCTAGCTACCTACATGGGCGACGGACTACTCATTGCTACCCCCACAGGGTCGACCGCCTACTCGCTCAGCGCCGGAGGACCCATCATCTACCCTCAAGCCGATGTATTCGTGCTCACCGCAGTGTCGCCACACAGCCTCAACGTGCGCCCCGTAGTCATAGCCGACGACAAGACCATAGAGCTCTGCATAGAGAGCCGAAGCGGCAGCTTCCTCGTGGCGGTAGACGGCATCAGCCAAAGCTACCCTGAGCACACCATGCTCACCCTGCGCAAAGCCTCACACACCATCCGTGTAGTCAAGCAAGAGGGAAGCAGCTTCTTCCACACCCTGCAGAAAAAAATGATGTGGGGCACCGACCCTAGGGAATAACCACTAGAAAAAGCGAAAAGAAGCAAAAAAATCGATGAAAAGGGTGCTTTTTGTCGATATTTTTTTTATCCATTTTTCTGATTTCACCCCTAAAGCTGGATTTTTACCCCATATAGAGACTTCGTCCCTATGCGAATGTATGTAACCTCGAAAAACGCTGGAGTAAGAAATAAAATACGAACTTTGCACCGTAAACAAGCGAAACCATAACAATGATTAAGCATTATTTGAATTACGCAGAAACTGCCATCAAGAATTATTGGAGTTTCCCTGCATTTACCAATTATGGTAAGAACACTTTTACATTCGGACAAATAGCCGAAAACATCGAGAAGCTACACATCCTGCTCCAAACCGCCAATGTAGCCAAGGGCGACAAGATTGTACTCTGCGCCAAGAACTCTGCCGAGTGGGCTGCCTCATTCATCGCCATCGGCACGTATGATGCAGTAATGGTACCCCTGCTCAACGACTTCACTACCGAGAGCATACAGAACCTGACCAACCACTCTGATGCAACAGCTATATTCACCGAACCCGAAATATGGGAAAAGATGGATGCTAGCCAGATGCCCAAGATCAACATCGCTATCAACATCCAAGACTTTACACCTATATATACTAAGGGCCACGACGTAGATGCCAAAACGTTCAACGAACAATGCGAGCAAATCTTCAAGGAGCGCTTCCCCGAAGGAGTAAAACCCGAGCATATAAGCTATCCTACAGGCAGCCTCGACGAGCTGGAACTCATCAACTACACCTCAGGCACCACAAGCGACCCGAAGGGTGTCATGCTCTCAGCACGCGCCATCAGCTCAAACATCGAGTTTGCCATCAAGCACATGCCCAACCAACCCGGCTGGCACATCCTCTCGATGCTACCCCTGGGTCACATGTACGGTATGGCGTTCGAGTTCCTATACCCCTTCGTGACAGGTTGCCACATCTTCTTCTTAGGCAAGACTCCTACCCCATCGATTCTCATCAAGGCATTGGCAGAGGTAAAGCCCTACATGCTCGTTACCGTACCTCTCGTAGTGGAGAAGATATTCAAAGGCAAGGTGATGCCTACACTCAACAAGCCCCACATGAAGTTGCTCACAGCCATCCCCGGCGTGAACAAAATCATATACAATGCCGTACGCAAGAAGCTGCTCACCACATTCGGCGGCAACCTGGAGCGCGGCAGCCTTATCGTAGGTGGCGCTGCTATCAATGAGAAGGTAGAGAGACTGATGAAGAAGATGAACTTCCCCTACACCGTAGGCTATGGTATGACCGAGTGTGCACCGCTCATCTGCTACCGCAACTGGAAAACCTTCGCCATGCGCTCATGCGGACAAAAGGTAGAACGTGTAGAGGTACGTATCGACTCAGAGGAACCGCGCAACGTAGTGGGCGAAATCCAAATCAAGGGCGACAACGTGATGATGGGCTACTACAAGAACCCCGATGCCACCAAGGCAACCTTCACCGAGGACGGATGGCTCAAGAGCGGCGACCTTGGGGTTATCGACACAGAAGGCAACGTATTCATCAAGGGACGCTCAAAGAACATGATCCTCAGCGCTAGCGGACAGAACGTCTATCCGGAAGAGATCGAGGATAAGTTTAACAGCCTGCCACTCGTGACCGAATCAATCGTTATCAGCCGAGGCAACCGCATAGTGGCTATCGTGGTACCCGACATGGATGCATTCAAACGACTCGAAGGCAACACCAAGAGCGTAGAAGAGATAATGAACGAATACTTAAAGCAAGTGAATGCAGAACTCCCTGCATATAGTAGAGTAAGCCTTGTAGAGCTCCGCGAAGAGCCCTTCGAGAAGACTCCAAAGCGCAGCATCAAACGCTTCCTCTACTCGTAAAACGAATCCTTAACCTAAGCCTTCCATCCTTGTCCCATTCTGAGCGCAGCGAAGAGCAGCAGCAGCACTTCACTACGTTCAGGATGGCCAACAAGGATGGTTTAATCTTATTCTCTACACCAAACAATAAGTTTTTGTATACTAGAGTGTGAATTTCTGCTAAGAAATTCGTACTTTTGAATCCGAAAACAAACAAGTTGTAATCAGCACGATGGATTTCCTTACGCAATTCATACCTCGATATCTCCTCAACAAACGCAACCAGATCATCATGGTGACCTCGGTTGCCGCATTTGCTCTCTTCTTCATCATCGCATACCAACCTTTTGGCGTACTACAGTGGGGACGCGAACGCGTGTCGGAATTCATGTTTGTCATCTACTCATTGCTCATCGTACTATTGGGCATGAGCATTGCAGCCATCAGCCGCGTCATCATGTACTACCACACCAAGAAGCACGACATCACGCTCGGTAGCTACACCGTATGGGTATTTGTAGAGCTAGTACTTATGGCTATCGCCTATACCATATGTTCTATCCTAACCGACGTACAAGAGGATATCTGGATTGCCTTCAAAAGTGCACTGCTCAACACATCACTCATCCTGCTCATCCCTTATATCGTGTGTATCATCGCATTCACCCTGCAAGACCGTAACCAACGACTGAGACAGATAGAAGAGGACTACGACAAAGCAATACAGCAACGCGCTGTCACCAAAGGACTGATATCCTTCTTCGACGAACGCGGTGAACTGCAACTCTCAGTGACCAAGGACAACCTGCTCTATATTGAGAGTGCCGACAACTATATATATATATGGTATATGAAGAGCAACCTGCCCAAGAAACTCATGCTACGCAACACACTAAAGCGTACGGCAGAACTATTGGCCGACACCAACGTGATGCGTTGCCATCGCGGCTATATGGTCAATATGGAGCAGGTAAAAGTATTGCGCCGCGAAAAAGACAGTTTCTATCTCGAACTGGGTATAGAAGGCGTAAAGGACATCCCCGTATCGAAGACTTATGGAGATGCCGTACTCAAATGGCTATCAATGTAACTAGACCTTTATAATATCCCCTTCAGTTCGAGCAACGAAGATATGGTATAGGTGGGTGACGAATGGAGCGAAGTAGCGTTACCGCACGTAGCCCCAACGATATCATAATACACCTGATCAATGCCTACACGAGAAGCCCCCTCGATATCTGCCTCCAGATTATCGCCTATCATCAGAACCTCAGAAGCATCTACACCCGCCACCTGTAAGGCATGATGAAAGATTAGCGGATTGGGCTTATTGACTCCGATATCTTCAGAAAGTATCACTCCGTCAAAGAAGTTTTCTATACCTGCCGACTGCATCTTACGAGATTGCAACTCGGCGAACCCATTAGAAAGGATATACATGCGGTAGCGGGGACGCAAGTATTCGAGCACCTCACGAGCATGAGGCATAAGCCGACTCCCTAGAGGCAGACGCTTCATGGCCTCATCCCAAAAGCGGGCTCCTATAGCCTCGGCATCGCAAACCTGCATCACACGCAGGGGATGTGCATACCGCTCGGCATTGAGTTTGTCCTTAGTAATCTTACCCTCGGCATAGAGCGCCCAGAGTTGCAGATTGTATTCCTCGTAGATGGTATAATAATGTTCAAAGTCATCGAACCATCGGTCATAGTCCAACAACGAGTATACAGCACGGTATGCCTCACGGGAATTTCCCGTGAAGTCATACAGCGTGTTGTCAAGATCTATAAAGAGTACCTTATAATGCTTCACGGCAACGAATGTCAACGCACTTGGATGACCATATAGCGTGATACACTCCAGAAGGCATCGGCATCGATGATATGGAAGGTGAGCAGCTTCTCATCATCCTTGGTAAACTCATACGAACCATCAGGATGGGCCGTGAGCAGCTTAGCATGCTTGGCGTAGAGGGGGAATACCTTGTCGTCACGAACATCAATCTCTGTAAAGTAGTTTTTGTTGAACTCAGTAGATGAAAGCACTTTCCCGTTCTTCAAGATATTCTGTTCCTTAAGTTCCTTAGCTGTGCCATACACATACCATGCCGTATTGAGCTGGGCAATCTGCTGTTCTATCACCCCCTGCTGCACATCGGTAATCTCCTGCAGGGCATTCACATCCCCAGTGAGCAACACCACTGCACTATCAAGCTCAGCTATGCGGATATTCTTGCTGGCGAGTTCACCTTGCAACGCAGCGATACGTACGACCTTAGCCTCAAGCTCTTTCTGCAAATTGGCTAATACCTTACGCAAATTGGCCGTTTCGGCACCACCAGCCGCGAGTTTCTTCTGCAAGTCTTCAATCTGTTTGCGGTTATCAGCCATCTTCTGCTGAATAAAAAGAATATCCTCCTTCAAGCGCTGCGCATCAGTAATGCCTTCGGCTCCCTGTGACTGGATAGCCACACGCCCCTCGGCCTCGTTGATGACACGAAAGCCCTCCTGGATATCAGCTATAGCCTGCATGGCTTGATCAAGCGCAACATTCTTTTCATTGAGCGCTACGGTTAGCGAATCGTTGCGGGCAGTAAGCTCCTTCTCACGCTTCACATTGGTACAGCTTGCAAGTGCTGCGACGCATAGTACCATACAAAAGATTTTTTTCATACACTTTGTATTATGTTAGAATCAAAAGATATGGGACCAGCCAAAGCCGGCCCCCAACAACACCTCACACGAGTTTTGCCAACGCCTCTTTGATACGGCGCATAGACTCAACGATATTCTCATCGCTAGTGGCATAGCTCATACGAATGCACTCAGGCGAACCGAATGAATCACCACCCACGCAGGCTACATGTCCCTCTTCGAGGAGATACATTGCCAAGTCTGATGCTGTTTCGATTACTTTGTCACCAAACTTCTTACCAAAGTATGCACTACACTTAGGGAAGAGATAGAAGGCTCCCTGAGGCTCGTTGACCTCGAATCCAGGAATCTCACGTCCGAGCTGTACGATAAGATTACGGCGACGCTCGAAGGCTTTACGCATCTCCTCTACAGGCTCTTGAGAGCCACGATAAGCAGCCTCGGCAGCCTTCTGCGACACCGAACAGGGACCACTGGTATATTGACCTTGCAGTTTGTTACAAGCCTTTACAATCCATTCTGGGCCAGCGATGAATCCGATACGCCAGCCAGTCATAGCGTAAGCCTTAGACACACCATTGATGATGACTACGCGATCGCGCACACCGGCAAACTGAGCTATACTCTCATGACGACCAATGTAGTTGATATGTTCGTAAATCTCGTCGGCAATGACATATACTTGCGGATGACGCTCAAGCACAGCAGCCAGTGCAGCCAATTCCTCGCAGCTATATACCGAACCAGTAGGATTAGAGGGCGAGCAGAGGATGAGCGCCTTGGTCTTCTCGGTGATGGTAGCCTCGAGCTGTTCGGCGGTAATCTTGAAGTCCTGCTCAATGCCTGCTGCCACGATGACAGGAGTACCATTGGCCATGAGCACCATCTCGGGGTAGCTCACCCAGTAAGGAGCAGGTACTATAACCTCGTCACCTTCATTGACGAGCGCCATCACCACATTACATACCGACTGCTTGGCACCATTGGAACAAGAAATCTGATTGATAGTATAGTCCAGGCCATTCTCATTCTTGAGTTTATCGACGATTGCCTGACGCAATGCAGGGTATCCCGGTACAGGTGAGTATCGTGAGAAATTGTCATCGATGGCCTGCTTGGCAGCCTCCTTGATATGGTCAGGCGTATTGAAGTCGGGCTCGCCCACACTAAGGTTGATTACATCAACGCCTTGAGCCTTGAGTTCGGCACTACGTTGCGACATCGCCAGCGTAGCTGACGGCGAAAGTCTGTTGATAAGGTTGCTTGGAGTATTCATATTATTAATTAATTTGAGGCCTGCCCCATCCCCTCCTTGAGGGGGATTCCTATCATCTAGGGGAGGCAGATGGCCATTGTTGTTATTATTTATCTATTTTCACAAGTCTATTATATAGTGGTTATCATCTATCATTCCTCCTTGGAAGGCATGGGAGAGAGGCCATGCAAGGTATGTCCCATACGATCTTTCTTGGTACGCAGATAACGCTCGTTGTAGCAGTTGGGCTCAATCTCGACGGGTACGTTCTCCACTATCTCAAGGCCATATGCCTCGAGACCTATACGCTTGACGGGATTATTGGTAAGCAATCGCATCTTGTGCACACCGAGCGATCGTAGTATCTGTGCTCCTACACCATAATCACGTTCGTCAGCATCGAAGCCGAGGTGTATATTGGCATCCACAGTATCAAGGCCCTCTTCCTGTAGTTTGTAGGCCCGTATCTTGTTCATAAGACCTATACCACGTCCTTCCTGCATCATATACACGATGAGTCCCTTGCCTGCAGCGTCAATCTCTTCCATAGCCTTGTGTAGCTGATCGCCACAGTCGCATCGGCACGAACCGAAGATATCACCTGTCATACATGAGGAGTGCATACGTACCAAGATGGCCTCATCCTCTTCCCACTCACCCTTGATGAGCGCCACATGCTCGGCTCCGTTGGAGAGTTGGCGGAAGGGTATAAGACGGAAATGGCCGTACGCCGTAGGCATATCAACCTCTTCGCCACGCTCAATCATCGACTCCGTATCGAGGCGGTAAGCTATAAGGTCATGGATTGTAATGATGGGGATATTCATCTCCTGAGATATTGCTATCAGCTGTGGCATGCGTGCCATGGTGCCATCCTCATTCATGATTTCAATGAGAGCTGCAGCTGGGTAGAGTCCCGATAGGCGAGCAAGGTCAATGGCGGCCTCGGTGTGTCCAGCACGACGCAGCACACCCTTATCCTGGGCATAGAGCGGATTGATATGTCCCGGACGACCAAAGTCTTCAGCGGTACGCTTGGGGTCGGCCAAAGCGCGGATGGTAGCAGCGCGATCAGCTGCCGAAACGCCCGTGGTGCAGCCCTCGATAAGATCTACGGTCACCGTAAACGGAGTACCCAGGATGCTGGTATTGTTGTTTACCTGCGGAGCAAGGTTCAACTCCTCACAGCGCGACAGGGTGATGGGTGCACACAGAACACCACGTCCATAACGGAGCATAAAGTTGACTATCTCGGGAGTTATCTTCTCGGCAGCAACGATGAAGTCGCCCTCATTCTCGCGGTCTTCGTCATCGACCACGATAACGATGCCCCCTTGGCGGAACACCTCCAAGGCCTGCTCAATGGAACTCAGCTGCCATTTCTTCTCGTTAGAGTTTTCTTTCATAAATGATATTTTGTATGTCTTTATTTGTCTTCACTATTCTCTTCAAGTCTTCTTTCAGCCTACGACGGAAGAAGACGGCACGTGCATAAAGTAGTACGCCTACAGGGAGCAATACACCCGCAGTCACATTCAGCCACTTGCGCGAAAAGGGAGCGACATGGGCATTGACAGAAACTATAGGGTATGAGTTTATTTTGTTCAGCACCTCTTGGCTACGACTATTAGCCAACTGCTCTTCTATATGATCAAGCTGCTCTCTGATTTTGGCCAACGCATCGTCACGATTATCCTCAGCTGCATACATAGCCAAATAATTGGGCAACAGGCTAGACAAATGACCACGATTATACTCCTTACACGCAATGGATAGCGCAGAGAGTTCGCTACAGATGCTCGTATAATCAGGGTCATCAATAATCACCTCCTTAATCACATTATTGCGTTTGGCGCGCATTCCCACTATCCAGCGCAAGGCTGTCTTGTAGAGATCGGCGTTGAACACCCCCGAGTCTTTATTGGCCTGATAGGTAAGGAATATACCCAAGGGGCCAAGCACAAAGGTGCTCACCCAACGTCCCCACCATACAGGCACAGCGCCCTCCTTGGCCAATTTGTCACCCGAATTGTCAATGATGTAATACACAATAAAGGTGAATACAGACACTACGATAGGCATACCCAATCCGCCCTTACGGATAATAGCACCGAGCGGAGCCCCTATAAGGAAAAACACGATGCATGCCAGCGACAAAGTGATCTTGTTGAGCCATTCTATTTGATGGCGGCGTATATTCTTGTCGGCATTAAATACGGTCTTGCTCTTCAACGCCGTCTCGTTCTTGAGATTATTGATGCGTGCCTCCTCGTTCTTGAGCCATTTCTGGCGTTGGTCACGTGTAGCCGAATGGAAGAGGCTATCCACATTGATACGCGTCAAACGTTCCTCTTTGATAAATTCGGCCAACTTGGTGGTATCAGACTTTGTAAGATTATACGAGGCATATGTATTCTTGCTCAGTTGATTAAAATAGGCACGTCCGATACTATCTTGCGTAGCCGTCAGCGAATCGATATCATGCTCCAACTGAGCCATATTCTTATTCATCGCATTGCCACTGAGGAAACTACCATCCATCACATCGAAATCATTATTAAACTCAATAAGCATCGTTTTTTCGCCGAACTGTTCGCGACGGTAGGGTATATTCTTCGAGTTTATTTGCCCGTCTTTCAAGTTTTCAAATTGCTCGCCATGATAGAGTATCATCTTCAGATGCTGTTTGTCGGCCGTTGTCTCAAGACGCCCACTATCGGCTTTCAACACGGTAGCATTCTCAAAGCCATTGCTTAGATTATAGATTACCACCCCATAGAGCATACCCGTATTATTGTCTTTTTTCTTAACATACAGGTTATAGTTTTCTATGCCATCATAGAAGGCGCCTTCTGGGATCTCCAGTTCGGGCGATTTCTGCTTCATCGAGATGAGCAATGTCTGCATCTGCAGGTTGGCATGTGGTACAGTGACATTTTGGAAATAGAACGATATGATCCCCAGCCCAACGCAGAGCATGATCAACGGGTTCATCACCCTAATCAACGGTATGCCCGCAGCCTTCATGGCCGTAAGCTCTACACGCTCGCCAAAGTTGCCAAAAGTGATTAGAGCAGCTAACAGCACCGCCAAGGGCAGCGACTTGGGCACCAGAGCCAGCGCCGTGTAATAGAAGAACTTCGCCAGCACATCCATCGGGATGCCCTTACCTACCAGTTCATCCACATACAGCCACAAAGCTTGCATGATAAAGATAAACAAGCAGATGAAGAAAGTTCCGACAAACATGAAACCGAAACTTTTCAGCACGAATATGTCGAGTTTTTTGATGCGCACTATGACGTCACTCTAAATTCACACGCAAAGATAGTGAATTTAATTGACAATTGGCAATTGGTCATTGACAATTATCCCTAGAAGTGCAACTATCGTTCTGCACTCATCATGGGAACAGTAAAAAAGAGAGCAATAAAACTTGTTTTATTCATAACAATAAAGCAACCTGTAAAGGGCTTCATATCACAACCCCGCCACACGACGGAGCTCTTCCATCTGGCTCTCCCACATCTGCACCAGGTCCTCCTCATCGTCGTTGCGCGACACTTCGGTAATCTCCAATACGTGAGCCTTAGTCAGTTCACTCACATTGATACGCAACTCGAAATAGGTCTTTGGTCCTTCATCCTTCCAGTGGAAACGGATATACACACCTTCACGGCAGCCCAACAGTTCGGCTTCGCGCACTTCCTCTTTGCCCCAGCAGAAAGTATATACCCCTTTTGACTCGATGATTTTATCGGCCATCCAAGCCTCCAAACCTCCAGTAGTGCCAATGAAGTCCCAAATTATGTTCCGCGAATTTCCGTTCAGCGGATATTCCAAATGTATTTTTGTCATGGTAAAGAGCTTTTGGTTGCGAATATACAAAAAAGCGCAAAACGAACAAACTATATTCCATTTTTTTTACCATCAACACTGCATTTGAAAAAAGTTTCAAAAAAAATAAGATTTTATTTGGCCAACCCAAAAAAACATCTTACCTTTGCACCCGCAAATCCAAAAGGATGGCGGGATAGCTCAGCTGGTTAGAGCGCATGATTCATAATCATGAGGTCCCCGGTTCAATCCCGGGTCCCGCTACAC
>JAFOYZ010000028.1 GCA_017424485.1 Bacteroidaceae bacterium | reverse complement strand
CGGCTATAACTTCCCCAAGGCATGGCTCCGTGGTATGGGTATCAGCTCATTGCGCGTGTATGGTGTAGCTGACAACTTGGCTCTCCTCACCGCTCGTAAGGGTATGGACCCCCGTAAGGGATTCTCAACAACATCTTCAGCGACATACGGCGCACTCCGCACATTCTCTGCAGGTGTTAAATTGACATTCTAATCACTTAAAATGCAATAAGAAAATGAAAAAGTTTAAATATATTGCATCGGTTCTGATGAGTGCTGCTCTCGTAGGTTGCTACGATATGAACACTGAACCCCTGGGTTCTACCATCACCGCCGATCAGAAGGAGGCAACGATCAATGCCAATCCTGAGCGCATTGAAGCAAGTGTAAGCGCTATCACCTCATTGTTCTACCGCTTTGGCAACAGCCTTGGAGAGGACAACCACGCAGATTTCGGTTATCCCGCAATCATGCTGTTGACCGATAGCCGTGGTACCGACTTGGTATGCGAAGACATAGGTTACAACTGGTTCACTCAGCCTGTAACTTATGAAGACATCAACAATACCTATTGGGCTACCTATCTTTACTGGAGAGTATGTTACAAGCAGCTCTATACTGCAAACTCTTTGGCTAAGATTATCGACCCCGCGACAACTGACCCCAGCTTGAAGTTCTACTTGGCACAGGCATTGGCCATTCGTGCGTTCGACTACTTCGCTTTGGCTCAGATGTACCAGCACACTTACGTTGGTAACGAGAACAGGCCTTGTGTTCCCCTGATCACCGAAGCCAATATGGATGCTGCTGGCGCCGAGGGTTGTCCCCGTGCTACTGTAGCTGAGGTTTATGAGCAGATCATGTCTGACCTCGACAATGCTATCCTTTTGTTGGAGAACACCAGTGTTACTCGTGACGACAAGCGTTATGTTAGTGCTGCTGTAGCTTACGGTATCCGTGCTCGCGTAAACTTGGTTATGAACAACTGGGCTGACGCAGCAGCAGACGCTGCTAAGGCTATTGAGCTCACCGATGCTACTCCTTATACTGCAGCAGAGGTAAGCAAGCCCACTATGTCAGACATTGACGACCACTCTTGGATGTGGGGTGTACTCGTTGCTGAGACCGACCGTGCCGTTACCACTGGTATCTGTAACTGGCCTTCACACATGGGTTCACTCAACTATGGTTATGCTTCTGTAGGTGCATGGCGTCGTATCAGCGAGTCTCTCTATGCTCAGATTCCCGCAACAGACGTACGTAAGGGTTGGTTCCTCGATGAGAACGGTCTTTCTGTAAACTTGAGCGCAGAGCAGCAGGCTTATGTGACTGAAGAAGCTGGTTGCTATCCCTACACTCAGGTGAAGTTCGGCACATACAACGATGTGATTTATCAGGATCTTAACGCTAATGATATCCCCTTGATGCGTGTTGAGGAGATGTATCTCATCTTGGCTGAGGCTCAGGCTATGGCAGGTGATCCCGCTGCTGGTGCTGCTACCTTGCAGAACTTTGTAACCACCTATCGTAACCCCGAATACGTATGTAACGCAACAACAGATGTTACAGTACAGAATGCTGTATGGATGCAGCGTCGTATCGAGCTTTGGGGTGAAGGTTTCTCTTACTACGACCTTATGCGTCTGAAGAAGGGTGTTGACCGTCGTGGTGCTGGCTTCCAGGCTGCTTACATCTACAACATTCCTGATGGCGACAATGCGTTGATCTATCGTTTGCCCAAGGCTGAGATTGAGGGTAACCCTCAGATTTCTGACGATCAGAACAACCCCGCAGCAGATGCTCCTACTCCTGTAACAGAGTAATCAAGAGATTAATATAAACTACTTAATAAGACAGAAAAAATGAAATTCTATAAATCATTATTAATGTTTGCGGTTGCCGCTTTTGCCTTCTGCTCTTGTAGTGATGAAGGTTATTGGGAGCCGTATGAGATTAAGGGTACACGCTACTCTTTTGCTCAAGCCAATTCATCTTACGATTTGACTGCTTCCGATGTTATGACAGAAGCTATGGTTGCTGTATACAGAAGCACAAAGCATGGCAATGAAACACTCCCTCTTAATGTAACCATTTCAGATTCAACCGTATTATCTATTGCTAGCGACTCTGTTGTGTTCGTTGATGGTAGCGATGTCGCTGAGGTCATCGTAAATGTTGATATGGCAGCTATGGCTATTGGTAAGAAGTATACTGCTCAGTTAGCATTTGTTGTTGACAGTGTAAATTTCATGCCAGAGAATGCATCTATCACAGGTGCTCAGTCACACTCTATGTCTGTAGTACTTAACTACAATTGGATTCCTGCAGGTACTGGTATCTATGCGTCAAGTTTCTCAGGAGAGCAGTGGGCTATCAAGTTCGAGAAGGTAGAAGGCTATAGCGATGAGAATGGCTATCAGCTCTATCGTATCCCTGACTTGTATGCTACAGGTTATCACCTTGAGTTCTACACCGATGCTGCTGGTAATGCTGTTGCAGCTGCTTATGGTTCAATTCCTCTGGGTATAACTGATGGCGGTTCACCTGTTTATATCTACAATGACTATGTGAATTATGCATCTTACTGTTCATTCGCAAATCAGGACAATCTTTATGTTCTTAATGCATTGTGGAGAATCGGTAGCAGCCTCTACACTGGCTGCCAGGAGCAGTTCTTGTGGCAAGAGGGTTGGCCCGGTGCTACTGAATAATAACGACACTTGACAGTTAATTATTCATATTACGAGAGGCGCATCCATCAGGGTGCGCCTCTCTCTTTAATTGGTCTAATAGACTATAGCTGAATGTTTTTCGCTTCATTCTGATAAATTTATGCTAATTTTTGCGGTGGATTGTGAAAAATGTGTAAATTTGCGGCCGAATTAGTTTTTGGTAAAGGTATTAGTATTAGGACATTAGTGTAAGGTAAAGAGATTTCATTTACAATAATTTATATTTTAATCACAAATCATTATGAAAAGAAACTATCGTAACCTATTCATGGTAGGTCTGCTGGCTTTTGCGGCTTGTTTTACAGGCTGTAAGGAAGAGCAAGGCCCTACCTTGGATATCACTGTAAATGGCAGTGAGGAGTTTGCAGAGGAGATCCGCTCTACTTCTGCTTCGTTCACCATCAAGACCTCAGGTGTTGAGGCTGTTGCTTACCTCGTGGAGGAGGGTAACGTAGCTGAGAGCACCAAGGATGCTGCAGTTGTTTATGCTGAGGCTGAGGAGGATGGCCGTGTGGTAACTGTTGCTGACAATGCACCTACCACGATTAATGTATACAGCCTTGAGGGCGGTAAGGAGTATACTGTATTCTTTGTATATACAAAGGATGGTAAGTTGGTATTCAAGTCTAAGGTGTTTACCACACCCGCTTATGACCGCCTGATTACTGTGGTTGAGTCAAGAAAGGATGGCTTCAAGTTCCACTTCAACGTGCCCGACACAATGAACTATCTGTATGCTCTTCTGCCTACAGAGCAGTACAATGCTTTCCGTTCTTCACGTTGGGCCGACGACGTTACCTTCTTGAGCGACGGTATCCAACTTAAAGGTCCCCAGACTATCAACTACACCAGTGGACAAGATTGGGCCGAAGAGGGCGATGGTGGTTTCTTTATCCATCCGGGTTCAGCATTCACTTTGATGATTGCAGAGTGTGATGCTGAGGGCAACCTTCTCTATGAGCAGAACCCCAACGTAGACTTCGGTGGTGAAGACGACTGGGGTGGTGAAGTATGGGGTCCCATGGCTCCTGCTACTCGTGCCGGTGAGGTTAAGGCTCCTCGCATGGGTGCTTACACCGAAGAGCCCTGGTATACCGATGACTTCTATCCCACAGGTCTCTATGCTCGTCAGAACCTTCTTGCACCAGTTGAGATGGTAGAGAGCAAGGTTAAACTGGAACTCATTGGTAAGACCGAGCGTCGCATCAAGTTCCGTTGCACCGCTGATGATGATGTACAGTATGTTGTAGCTCCTTTCGACAAGATGTCATACAATATGCTCGTAAGTTACGTAAATGAGGAGGCGATGCCTTCTACGCTGCTCGACTACTTCGGCGCTGAGAGATTTAGCGGCACTCAGAACTTTGAACTTGACGAGAATACCTTCGGTTTCCTGGAAGTCGACTCTACCTATATCATCAGCGTTATTGGTGTATATGAGGAAGATGGCTCAGTGCTCAGCTACGACTCAATCCATGTGACATTGACCAAGTCAACTCTCCCCGCAGCAGAGGTGACAATCACCCAGGGTGTGAATCCTGAAGGTGAGGTAACTCCTAACTTGGCATGGTTCAACATCAAGTCTGAGAAGAAGAATGTATATGCAGCTAAGCACATTGCCAACTACACTAAGGAGGTGGCTAAGGAGCTCAACTATGGTTCTACTTTGGAAGACCTGCTCACATACTATGGCGAGTATCTCACTGAGGAGGACATCAATGCTATCAATAGCGATGAGGGTCTTACCATCTGTATCCCTTCAATGGAGGATGCTGAGACTACATTGATTATCGGTGCATTCAACGAGGATGAGGGCATGACAGTATATACAGGTGTTAGCCGTTCGGCTGAGCTTCCCGCTCTTCCCGAGGCTCCTGCTTACGCATCACTCAACGAGAACTTGAAGGGTGAGTGGACTGCACGCATCGTACAGAAGCATAAAGAGGAGTTGTGGATGTCTGATGAGACCTATGAAAACTGGTGGACTGTAGACTCTATATGGTATGATACCCTCTACACATCACTCTCTTTCGGTGCTGAGTTTGACAACTCTCCCGTTTCATTCGATGCTAGCCACGAGGCTTATTCTGCTGCTTATGACAGCCACTACTACACAGCTATCGAGAATGGCGTATCTGAAGCTCAGGCCGACGAGTACGCTAAAGCTCAGGTAGATGCCCAGTTTGCACAGTATAAGAACTTGGCAGAGAAGTATAAGAACAAGTACAAAGGCCAGAACTACATCTTGGGTCTCGGTCTCGACGCTGTTCACGCCTATGCTACACCTTGGGATCTCTTCTGCTCTTCTGATTACACAGCATACGACGTAGAGGAACTCTTCTATGCCTTCGGTCCTAAGTTGTTCTTCCAGGTTCAGCTGGATGGTAGCTTGTTCCTCCTTGGTGATATGAACATCTCATTCTTGCCTCCTGTTGCTACATGGAACTACTTTGACATGCTCTTGATGGGTTACAATCCTAACGGTGCCGATGAGAGCATTGTATACAACGGAGCATATCCTGTAGAGGTTGTCAACAACGACTCTATCGTAATCAAGGGTGTTGAGATTGATGGTGAGGTATACTATCCTGCCTTTGGTGCTATCTCTTATGGATGGCCTACCTATCTGGCAAGCACTAGTGAAGACATCGTGCTCACACGTGGTGCAGTCGTAGAGGATAATACAGATGATGAGGTAGCGTTGGCACGTGTTGCTAAGGTTGCTAACGATAAGAAGGCTCGTGTAAACAACCGCATCAAGCGTACATACCTCCCCACTGAGCCCTTGAAGGTGAATACAGTGAAGATGAACTTTGTTCCTGTACTCGACCAGATCAAGGAGAAGTACAACGCAGGTTTGAATAAGTAATTTGAATAAATAGATTGACAATGGGGAAGTTATGCCTATCTCCATTGTCAATTCTTTTTTTGTGTAACGAAATGAAAAAGTTAATCTATTCACTCTTCGCACTGACCATGCTGTTTGGCATGGCTTCATGTGAGGAAAAGCCCGTTGAGGGCAAGCCCGTATTGACAGTATCGACCGACCTCTTTGTAGCCGATGGTGAGGAGGGTGTTGAGTTTACTGTAAAGGTGGGCGATGTAGACGTGACTGCCGAGTCCACCATCTATGTCGACAACAAACCTATTACAGGCAATTTCTTCACCACTACGGAGGCCAAGTTCTATAAGGCGTTTGCCACCTATAATGGTCAGACATCCAATAAACTTTCTATACAGGCTGCTAACCCTGCACTCTATGTTGAGCTGCCAGAGGATACACTTGCCGATAAGTTCAGTGAATTTCACCACAACGTACTGATGACTCAGGCTACAGGCACATGGTGTGGATGGTGTCCCTATATGATACGTTCCATCGAACTGTTCCGTGAAAATGGTTCCAATGCGGCCAACACGGTAGTGGTGGCTACACATAGTGGTGACGAGTTTAGCTGTAAGGCTTCTGAGGCTGCTGTAAGCGCATTGCATGTACAAGGATTCCCCT
This sequence comes from Bacteroidaceae bacterium, assembly GCA_017424485.1. Lineage (GTDB taxonomy): Bacteria > Bacteroidota > Bacteroidia > Bacteroidales > Bacteroidaceae > UBA1189. The sequence continues at coordinate 3,023 of JAFOYZ010000028.1, read as the reverse complement.
CATCATTCTTTAACCTCAATCCTGAGGCGATTGTTGAGAATAACGACCCTAACATCAATGCTGAGGTTATCAATGCATCAGCAGGCATGGAACTCAAGGAAAAGGCCAATGTAGGTATTGCTGCCACAGTTGCTACCAATAGCAGCAAGTCGGTAATTGCTGTGCGTGCCGCTGTCAAGGTAGGCAAGACGGGTGCATACCGTATCAATGCTTGGCTTGTAGAGGATAAACTTCCCGCATACCAGTCGAGCAACTGGTACGAGTTCTCCAATGGTATGTCTACCGTACTCATCGAGCATGACTTTGTGCTTCGTGGTGCCAGCTGCTTGTCGCCTATCCAGGGTGAACTCCTTGGAGGCAAGTCTTCGTGCGAGCAGGGCGAGACCATCGAGTATTACTATGAGTTCGATGCCGATGATGCCGACTTTGTTGATGTTGCCAACTGTAAGGTGGTAGTATTGGTATCTGCTGCCTCTGGCAAGAACTTCTATGTAAACAATGTCATAGAATGCTCCGTGGGCAAGTCTGTGCCCTTTGCCTACAACTAATCTTCATCACCGATGAACGTGTACAAGAAAAGTTATATCCTGATTGCCACGCTGCTCCTCTTTGTAGGAGTGGCGTGCGATCGTAATGAGGAGCCCCGATTGGCATTTGCCCATCCGGTACCCACGCTGTCGCCTAATGATACGGTGTTGTCATTGGGCATAGAGAGTAATACGTATTGGACACTCACATCTGATGCTTCGTGGTGTAGCCCCTCGCTTACTTCGGGGTGTGAGTGCATGGAGGTGCAAGTGTCCGTCACGGCTAACGATGAGCAAGAGCAGCGCATTGCCACGCTGACCCTCAGCAGCACCGATGGCCCGATGGTGCAGACGATGCAGATTACCCAGCAGCGCCTCACGCCCGACTCCACCACGCACTATCGTCTGCCCGTGGTGTTCCACGTGTTATATAATAAGGAGGGCAACAAGAAGCAGAATGTCGTCGAAGGCCATTTGGCAGAGCTCATAGGAGAAGTGAACAAACTCTACGCCCAGTGTGGTGTAGACCTTCGCATGGAGTTCGTAATGGCGACACACGACCCAGAGGGCAATCTGCTCGAAGAACCGGGCGTAGACCGCCATAAAATCAATGAGGCGACCCTCAATAGCAGTTTCTTCATGGGCTATGGTCGTGATCCGAAGAAGTATTGCAGCTATATGTGGGATCCCAATCGTTATATCAACATCTTCATCTATACGTTCGAGGATAAGGGCATACTGGGCATCTCCCACTTTCCCTATGCCATCAAGCCCCATGCCATGGAGGGACTCGCCGAGTTGGAGACCGATGCTCCGTGGGAAGAGCTCCCCTGGCCGCAGTGTGTGAGCATCAACAACGAGTACATCTATTCGCACGAGGCCTACTACACGATGACCGACGTGGTGAACACCCTGGCCCATGAACTGGGACATTTCCTTGGCTTGCGCCATGCCTTCTCTGAGGATCCCGAGACCTACGACCGCGACATCTGTCTCGATAGTGACTTCTGCACCGATACACCCACCTACAATAAGGTGGCTTACGATAAGTTCATGCAGGGTTGCATGCAGTCGGGCGGTAGCATCGACGACAATGAGAAGCAGCTGCTCCTGATGCGCGAGGATTGCGAGACGGGCGAGGAGTTCCGTTCGACGAATATAATGGACTATGCGTATACTGAGGCCAACCGCTTCACTCCCCAGCAGGCAGCTCGCATACGCTACGTGCTGGAGCACAGCCCCTACATCCCGGGCCCCAAAGTGCGCTTGCCCGAGCAGATGCCAGCGACAAAGACGTTGCGCACGAATACCTATAAGCTGGTGACGTTCGAGTAAATAAAAAAAGGATTGCAGCTGCAATCCTTTTTATTTTTTATTCATTATATACAATTTCGTTACTCCACCTTGGCATTGGTCATCACGAGTGTGAAGCTCACGGCATCCTCTTCGTAGCCTTCGTAGTAGGCGGTGATGAGGGCCTCGGCACGATAGATGCCGTCTTCAGGCTTGCTGGTGGGTGTGTAGTGGATGTCGAGAGGAAGCTCGGTTCCTGCAGTGAGTTCGCCCGATACGCTGGTAACATAGCCTGCGTAGGGAAGGGTTATCTGGCAGCCGCCGAAGGCGCAAATCTCTACCATGGTCTCGTTGAGCGACTTTACGATGACATTAACCTTACCATCGCTGTCACCTACAAGATTGATGCCGGGAACAAAGCGTGTCACACCCAAAGCCTGGAAGGTTGGGTCAAGCGTTGTTGAGGTGTAGGTGCTGCCATCCTTGATGCCCTCTGTGCCACAAACGAAGGCCAGTGCCTTTTCGTCTTCATCGATTGTCTCGGGTTCGCACGCAGTGAATACTGCTGTCATTGCCATGCAAGCGAGCATGAGCCATGTGTTGTTGAATAATTTCTTCATTGTTGTAGTGTATTAAATGTTTGTAAATAATCTTGTTGTTTAAGCGATGATGTCATCCTGAGCGTTAGCGAATGGATCTCGCAAATGTACTGCGTGAGATGCTTCCTCCCTATAGTCGTCAGCATGACATACTATGTATTCTTATACATGTTGCTCTGCCACCTGCAGCACGCCATCGGACTCGTTGTACACGAAGGCTACGACGGAGAGGTTGCTGATGTCCCAGTTGTCGCGCAGGGCAATTTTATGTGTGGTGCAGCAAGGGGAATTGTTGGTTAAACTTACCTCTTCGCCCCATATACCATTGACCGAAGCGCGGTACACGTGGTTATGCGTGTAGCTGGGGACGAGAGTGCCTGCTTGGAGTTGGGGCGCGGTGATGTTGCTCTCGGTAATCCATAGCTGGAGCTTACCATCGGTGTCCGTCTGTGAGATGATTTCTGTGTGGATGGTAATGCTGTCGGCCGAGAGGCTATTGTTTATGCTAATTTGCATCGTGGGCTCACCCATGAGAGCCGTGCGTGAGTAAGCTGCCCAGTCGGTGTGCTTGAGCACGCCTGAGGTGCGGTTGATGACTCCTGCG
>JAFOYZ010000185.1 GCA_017424485.1 Bacteroidaceae bacterium | reverse complement strand
GTCACGAGACAAGCTCCCGTAGCCCACAAGAGGGGTACATCGGTATCGTACTGATGGTAATCCTTCTCTATGGTATCAAATATACGTCCACGGCAGAAAGGGTATCCATAGCGGTCAAGAAATCCACCCATAGCACCGGCATATTCAAACTCATCCTTCGCATGGTAAGCCATCAACTTGGGCTGGCAAGCAGCCACCTGCGGATGCGCATCCATATATTGCACCAGGGGGAGCAACCAGTGCGGTGTCACCTCTACATCAGAGTTGAGCAGTACGGCATACTCGGCATCAATCTGTTCGAAAGCCTTGTTGTAACCGTCGGCAAAGCCATAGTTCTGGTCAAACACGATGGTACGTACCGTGGGGAACTCATCTGCCAAGAGTTTTAACGACCCGTCAGTAGAACCATTGTCGGCAACATAGACCATAGCCTCACCCATGGATGAGGGCAGCGTCGAGTGCTCTACTACAGAGGGAAGGAAATCACGAAGCATCTGCTCACCATTCCAGTTAAGTATGACTACCGCTATTTTCACGATGTTCGGTATTGATATTGAAAATTAAACGTAAAATATACAAACCCTATAAGTCCACCAAGAGATCAAGATTCAGTATTCAAGATTTGGGCCATAAGCGCTGTACCCTCCTCATTGAACTCACCCAAGCGCACACGCACCAGCGCATTATCACGGGCTGCAGGGTCACTGACCTCTACACGTATATAGTTATCGGTGAATCCATGGAAGGGTTGCCCAGCCTTTGGGCGTTCGAGCAGTACAAGCGCCTCAGCGCCTATATGACGAGTATAGAAAGCCTGTTGCTTGGCATCGGAGAGCGCCAAGAGACGTTCGCTGCGACGATGTTTCTCTTGCGGTGTCACCTTGTACTCAATCTTCAGAGCTTGTGTACCCGGGCGCTCCGAGTAACTGAACACGTGCAGTGCGGTGATGTCGAGCGACTCAATGAAGCGGTAGGCCTCCTCGAAGTACTCTTCCACCTCACCACGTGTACCCACGATGACATCTACCCCAATGAATGCATCGGGCATGAGTGAACGTATCTTCGCTATCTTCGATGCAAAGAGAGCCGTATCGTAACGACGACGCATGAGTTTGAGTACCGCATCGCTACCTGCCTGCAAGGGTATATGGAAGTGAGGCATAAAAGCACGCGACTGAGCCACAAACTCGATTACCTCATCGGTGAGTAGATTAGGTTCAATAGAGGATATGCGATAGCGTTCTATTCCCTCGACCTTGTCTAAAGCGCGTATAAGATCAATGAAGGTCTCCCCAGTCGTTTTGCCAAAGTCGCCTATATTAACGCCTGTAAGAACGATCTCTTTTGCACCTTCGAGAGCAGCTTTTTGCGCCTGCGCAACGAGCGAGTCTATGGTGCCATTTCGGCTACGTCCACGAGCATAAGGGATGGTGCAATAAGAGCAGAAATAGTCGCACCCATCCTGCACCTTGAGAAAGAAGCGCGTGCGGTCACCTTGCGAACATGAGGGTACAAAGGTACGAATATCCTTCGTCGGTATGGTGATCATCTCACCCTTCTCACGCTTCTCGAGCGAGTGCAGATGCTCCAGCAGTTCACCCTTCTTATCCATGCCCAACACGAGATCCACACCAGGTATTGCTGCCACCTGCTCAGGTTTTAGCTGAGCATAACAACCGGTCACCACCATAAAGGCATGAGGATGCTGCTTCACCAGTTTATGTATAGCCTGGCGGCATTTCTTATCGGCCTGTTCGGTTACAGAGCAAGTGTTAACCACGCATATATCAGCTTGTTCGCCACGGCGTGCCGTACGGAATCCAGCCTCGGTGAGTGTACGTCCTATGGTCGAAGTCTCCGAAAAATTGAGCTTACAACCCAGCGTATAGTACACCGCTTTCTTATCTTTGAACAATGAATTATCAATCATATCGTACAAAATTACACATTTTTCCGAAAATATCCGACACAAATGCAATATACAATCAAAAAAGTTTGTAATTTTGCAGCTGAATTAAAAGATTGTCAAACCATTAAACAAAAAGAAAATGAAGAAAGTATTATTTGCAATGGTAGCCGTAGCAGCTCTCACCATTTCATCATGCTGCAACAACAAGGCAAAGGAGACTACTTGCGATAAGGCAAACGTTGAGTGCGTAGCAACAGACTCTTGCTGCAAGGCAACATGCGAAATGGCTGATTCTTGCCAGAAGGCTTGCGCCAAGGCTACTTGCGAAAAGGCTGACTCTTGCCAGAAGGCTTGCACCAAGACAGCTTGCGAAAAGGCAGATTCTTGCCAGAAGGCTTGTGCCAAGGGTACTTGCGAAAAAGCTGACGCTTGCCAGAAAGCTTGTGCCAAGGCTACTTGCGAAAAGACCGACGCTTGCACCAAGGCTGAGACTTGCGAGAAGGCTTGCAAAAAGAACTAATCTATAAAGAACGTTCAATACAGAAGTAGAGGCCCATGGTCTCTACTTTTTTATTCCCATAGAATCGACGCACTTATCCTACAAACACCACCAACCTAAACCTAAAAACAGAGATCTCACGACAAAACACGAATACCGCCCCTCCCCC
>JAFOYZ010000184.1 GCA_017424485.1 Bacteroidaceae bacterium | reverse complement strand
TGACAGCTTCAAAGGATAACAATACCAACCTGTTTAATAATGTATCTATTATGTCGGGTTCAAACGCATTGACCATAACCGATGCTTTGGGCACTAAACATAACGTGGTGACTACAGGTGAGGAGAATGTCCTTTGGAACGTGATGGCACGCGACATCAAGAAGAGCAATTCAAGATTGTCTACCTCATCTTTCGCTGTAATCCATCAGATTGATGGCTGCTTGAACAATGGCCGCTGGGCTGCTACTATGGAGAAGTTTAATGAGTATCGTAATAAGAATAAATAATAAACAGCCATGAAAGCGTTTAAATATCTAGTATTGTCTATATTCAGCCTCGTGGCTGTACAGGTGAGTGCCCAGACGCGTATCTCGGGTCAGATTAGCGATGTCATGGGACCGCTCATGATGGTGAACGTGGTGGAAATCGATAAGGACAACCGTATCGTAGAGCACACCACCACCGACTTTGACGGTAACTTCGTAATGTTGGTAAAGAATACCAAGAACAAACTTAAAATCTCTTATGTGGGTTTCAAGGATGAGATTCTTGAGATTGGCGACCGCACCGTCTTCAATATTACGATGAAGGACGACAACCAGATTGAGGAAGTCGTGATTGAGGCTCGTCCTCGTACTAATACGGGTGGTCTTAACATCTTGGAACGTGAGGTGTCTGTAGCTAAGCAGACCTTCAAGATGAGCGATGTAGAGGGTCTCTCCTTCACCTCTGTCGATGAGGCTTTGCAGGGTCAGATTGCCGGTCTCGATATCGTGTTCGGTTCGGGTGACCTTGGCGCTGGTTCTACCATGCGTTTGCGTGGTGTCTCTTCTATCAATAGTAATGCCGAACCCCTTATTGTGGTAAACGACATTATCTTTGAGATGCCTCAAGGTGAAGAATTCGATTTCAGTAGCGCTAACGAAGAAAAGTTCGCAGCTCTGCTCACCATCAATCCTGAGGATATCGAGAGTATCGATGTGTTGAAGGATGCTTCAGCTTCGGCCATCTACGGTTCGCGTGGTTCGAATGGTGTAATCATCATCAAGACCAAGCGTGGTTCGCGCGGTAAGACCAATGTGAACTACTCATACAAATTGCAGGACTCTTGGTTGCCTAAAGGACTCAACCTTCTCGATGGTGACGATTATTCTATGTTCTTGAAGGAGGCCTACTTCAATCCCCGTCAGGACAATGCCATCTCTAATGTGGATGAGTTGAACTACAACCAGAACTTCTCGGAGTATGCCAACTATAACAACAACACTGATTGGGTATCGGCTATTTCGAAGCATGGTTTGAAGCACCAGCATGACCTTTCACTTTCGGGTGGTGGTGAGCGTGCTACCTTCCGTATCTCTGGTAGCTACCAGCACGAGACAGGTTCGGTTATCAAGCAGCGTCTCGATCGTTTCACGACCCGTATGGCTTTGGACTACTATGTTTCTGATCGTATCAGAGTATCTTCAGACTTTTCATTGACCTACACTGACAACGACCAAAACTATACCGGATTGCTCAATAGTGCACAGCTCATCATGCCTAACATGAGCATCTATGCACAAGAGCGTATGCCTGATGGTACTGAGGTCAATACGGCTGATTACTACTTGATGTTGCAGGAGGACCAGAGTGTCGGTGGTGCCAATAAAATCTTTGATGGCAATCAGAAGAACATCATCAACCCTGTGGCCATGGGTAATTTGGCATGGAAAAACTCCAAGAGTTACAGCATTGCTCCGCAGCTCTCTATCGATTACAACTTGCTCGGTATTAATGCCGATGAGCATCAGTTGAAATATCATGGTCTCGTGCGTATGAATGCCGGTACCAACAGTTATGGCGAATTCCTTCCTGGTAGTCTTTCTACCAAGGCATGGAATGCTTCTGATAAGAACGTTAGCTCTATCAGCGATGACAAGCGTCTCGAGTTCTTTACCCGTCATCAGTTGACCTATACTCCCTATCTCGGTGATTCAGGACACTGGCTTACCATGATGGCACGTTTCGAGATGACCAAGGGTAGCTCAAGCAACCAGTCTGCTGCATCGTATGGTATACCTACAGGTATTGAGAGTCCCACTACGGGTTCTCAGCTCAGTTCAAGCCGTACCTCTACAGGTCAGTGGCGTTCTGTCGGTCTTTTGACCACAGCCACCTACTCTTATAAGGAGGGTCGTTACAGTGCTACAGCCACCTTCCGTCGCGATGGTAGCACCAAGTTCGGTGCCAAGCGCCGTTGGGGTAACTTCGGTAGTATTTCAGGCCGTTGGAATATTATCGACGAACCTTGGATGGATTGGGCTAAGGAAAATCTCAAGCTGAGTATGCTTTCTGTTCGTCCGGGTTGGGGTATTACTGGTAACCAACCAGGTAGTGAATATTTGCACTATACTAAGTATGCTTCGTATGGAGCTTATTTGGGTGTGCCTGCTGTTTCGCAAGAGGGACTGCGCCTCACCGACTTGAAGTGGGAGAGAAAGACAGAGTATAACATCGGTTCGGATATCTCTTTCTTCCAGAATGAAATCTTGAAGTTTGGATTCAACTACTATAACAACTTGACCTCTGACCAGCTCATGGGTGGATATGCTATCCCCTCATCGAATGGTTTCTCTACACTCGCCTACCGTAACACAGGTAGCGTCCGCAATAAGGGTTGGGAGTTGAATATCAATGGTGACAAGTTCATCAAGATCGGTAAGTTCTCTATGAACGCCTACTTCAACATTGGTCAGAACTTCAATACCGTAGTAGAGATGGAGGAGAGCGTACTCAATAGTGCTAACGGTGAGTTCAATTACGAGAATGGCTCTTATATGGGACGTATCCAGATTGACAACCCCTTGGGCTCTATCTATGGTTTCAAGACCAAAGGACAGGGTAAGGGTAACAAGGTATATCGCTACAGCTACAAGAACTACGACAAGGCAGTTATCGATGCGGCTAATGAGGGATTGAATGTTGAGGATCTCTGCCCCGTGGCTGTCGATAAGAATGGCGATGTTATCATTGGTGCCAATGGCAAACCGTTG
>JAFOYZ010000183.1 GCA_017424485.1 Bacteroidaceae bacterium | reverse complement strand
TCATCACCGCTACGCATAGCAGAGATAGCAATGCACCCATACGTTTAATCATAGATTTCATTATTAAATTTAAATTTGGTGCAAATTTAGTGTAAATTTTCGATTTATCGAAGATAATGTTGCTATACTTGCATTGATGGGTGTAAGAAAATCTGAATTAAGTGAGCTAAATGTTAGTTTAGTTTACGATTTATCAGCGAACGGCTTAGCTTTCATCGTCAGATAAATTTAGTTTCAGACGGGCGAAGAACAAAATGAAATTAGGTATTCCTATACGCGATGCAAACCCATGAAAGAGTATTATTTTTATTAGTGCATGCCGTGTGAGAAAATATACAAAACCACCATGTAAACGTGTACATAAACACAATATAAAACTAACGATATAACAAAATGTAATTCAATTATATAGCACATATTCATGAAATGTTTTTATAAGCAATAAAACACGGCTGCATATGTAAGCTAATGCAACCGTAAAAATTGTACAATAATACACCGTGAGTGACGAGCCCGTCACCGCCTGGCAACGGCAATCGAGGGCACATAGGCCACGTGTATCCAACGCAGCTGGCGGTCGGTGATGATGTGGGTGGCGCGGAGGCGGCCTTCGCGCTGCATGGTGAGCAAGAGGTGGCGCAGCCGTTTGTTGGCTTTCTTCGAGCCTGCCGTGAGATCTACGGCGCAGCCTAGTATATGGTGGCTGTGGCGACTGCCTTCGAGCAAGGCATTGAGTTGCGGACAACGGTACCCCGAGGCCACGATGAGTCGCCCGTCCCACTCGCGCTCGATGGGCTCGATGACGCGGTGCATGAGTATGGCGAGCATGCAGCGTGCTGCCTCGGGCGGTGTGTTGTCGATACCGTAGCGCTGGGCGGTAGCGCTGCTAGAGAGGTTGTCGAGAGTAATGATATTTTCACTTTTCATAGACTAATTATTACCAGTAGGGATTAGGCTGTGAGGGGTTCGGGGAGTAGGTATACATTGGCATATACTGTATAGATGTTGTTCTTCATGCAGAATGTGCCTTTGCCGAAGTCTATGTAATTTTCGGCTCCTTTAACCCTAGGTGCATAGAATTGCTCTTGTCGCTTTTCCTTTACGAGCATGCGGTTCTCGACGGCAAATTGAATGACCTCGGAGGCTTTTTGCAGGCTTACGTCAAGGCGGCGGGCGACGGTGTTGTACGACAGACCATATTCGCGATATTCGTTGCCGTAGCCGTAGTCGCGGCATGTGCGGCGGGCTCTCTTCATCTTTGCCAATGCTTCTTTTCCTTGCTTGGGGTTGTGGGCCTCCTCGATTTTTTGTTTCACATAGGCTTTTTGTTTGACGATGTCGACAATGTACAGGGCGAGGAGCATGTTTTCGAGTTCCTTGATGGAGCGGTCAGCGGTGTCGGGCATGTGCAGGTTATTCCGTTCCGACAGCGAGCCGAAGACGAGGTCGTTGCCGTCCCAGCGTATAAGGTTCAGTCCGCCAAGCAGGGCTATGTACTTCTTTATCGTGTTGCAGTGCAGTCCCGTGAGCTGATGCAGACGATATGGGTTGCAGTCGGTCACTCTAGACTGTTGCGTATGGTTTTTTACCCATATGGCCATGGCTAGTGCTTTCACGGCATCGAGGTCGCCCCTTACCTGCATCAGCAGGTTGCGTCCGATGTTGAGGACTTGACCACGTTTTTGTGCCTTGACCGTGCGGGGTACAATAGCGGAAGCACCCTTGTGGGGCACTTCCGTCATGGCGGTTGCCTGTAGCTGGGCTGTATCGGCAACGCTGGGGGCTGAGTTTCTTTGGCGGTGTCTCTTGTTCTTTCTCTGCTTGCTCATGTTAGGCTCGTTTCACTTCGGTTTCACTCTCAAAGGCAGCTTCGATGGCTGCTCTCGTGTCGCTGCTGGCATACAGCGCGTCCAATGCCTCGTAGCCCATGCGTGTGGGCACGTCGAGGGTGACGATGGTGCGATACTTGGTTTGCCTCACCCTTGCCTTCGCGCCGCCTCTGCCCTCTTCGTATCGGTAGATTACGCTGGGTGTCTCCCTCTCGGTGAAGGGCATGAAGAGGGTATACTCCTCGTCGTTGTGTGTGTAGTACCATAGGCTCCCCTTCACCATCTTGGTGGGTTCGCCCCATAGCCCGGCTATCATGGCGCGGTGCTCTCGGTGTTCGGTGCTGCGGTCGGTTGTTTGGGGGAAGTCGGACGTTCCCAACGCCTCAGCTGTCATGTCTGTGCCTCCTTGTCCGACGAGGCTTCTAAGCTCTTCTTTCATACTATAAAGTTACTAAAAAATACTTGAGTTTCAAAATATTATCCATACAATCTATTTCACTCCCTTGATTATTTTCTGGGGCGAAAAGCTCCCCTCCCAACCGCTATTGTCAGGAGGGGAATCTTGGCATCAGGCAACGTTGCCTCTGCGCTTGGGCATCTTCACTACCTTGCCCTTTCGGGTGGCTTCACCCTCGAGCCACAGCGGCATCTTCGCGCGTATCTGCAGCGATGCATTGTTGGCAAATTCCATCAGGGGATGCAAGCCGAACCTTTTGGGCACTTTCAGCATGAGCCGATAATAGTTTTTCGACTCCTGCAAGCATCCTCCATGCAGGTCCATCAGCTTTTGCCACCGTCGCCGTACGGGGCGCGGCTGTGCTTTGCCGCTAACCCTGCTGGGTTCGAGCGTGATTACATACTTGCCGTTTTCTGCCTTCATCCAAAAAGCGCCTTGGGCGAAGAGTTCTGTGACTCCTGGACTAACCATTTCGCAATTCTTGTTCATCTTTCTAAAGTTTTTAAAATTATTAAATAATCTCTCGTTTGTTTTAGCGACTTGTCTGTCGAAATTTTTTCTTGCCATAATTTCATTATTTTAATTGTTAATACACCGATAAAGTGGCAACAAACGTGCCAAACAAAGGAAAAGCCCCTCAGAACATGCTGAGAGGCTTCAGGGTATGACGAGGGTATACGTTGTTATGACGAGGGTATGACGAGGGTATACGTTCCCTACTCTGCCAACATGTCACCTTTCACCGCCATTACTTCTGACCTAAATTCGCTCCGTATTTCAGGATAGTCATCGCCAACATTTTTTATCGAACTGTACACATTGGTACGCCCCGTATGCTTTTCGATTTCATCGGCTAAAAATTTCAGGACCTGTTTTTTGTGCTTACCACCTCTGTGTGGATATTCTCGATTTATTTTTTCCATATACGATGGTATGAGGCGTAGCTCATCCGTTACCGCTTTCCACCAACTCTTTGTTGTCATACTGGGTGACATTTTCTTTATGGCCTCAGCGACCTGCTCTTCGGAAGCGCCAAACACCACATCAAACCGATTGAACACGAACGTCTCTTCTTCGTCGCAGAATTTCTCCCTTATTCTGCCACATATATGGTTGCTTACTTTTGAGAAATCACCGCCTGCCCGTTGCTCCTCGGACAGGTAAAGCATCCACCATAGCATAGGCATAAAGAGTGGCAAATGCATGTACATTGTATATTTACTGAAGTCCGTACCATCGGGAAGCATATACCATATATCTCCGTTCTCGAGATAGTGTTCTCCCCATTTCTCGGTATATCGCTGAAGCTTAATGTTTGCAACACACGAATACACGTCAGTAAATATGTTGGAAACAATTGTTTTACGAGCCTTCTCGTCTTTCGTTCCCTTGTCGTAGAAATAACTGCTCATTACTTCATAGCACGCGCGATTAAACTCGCCATTCACACTGTCGCTCAAATACTCGTCGAGCGAGCGCTTTGCCTCATACCTCTCGGGTAGTTTAACTCTAATTCTCATATTACTGTTTTTTAATTGTTACTCCACAAAACTATGCACTTATTGTGCAAGTTCCAAAAAATATCCGTACATTTGTGGCGATGAAGCCAAAGCCTCATCACGACATTTTGGAAATATAGCGTTTCGCTATTGTCACTTGCTCCAAGAAACTTCCACAATTCACCAAGAGCAAACATACAAGACAATAGGCACGAAATGCCTGCGCTATGCGTGGGTTGTGTTTATCTTGTATGTAAGTATGTGGAAGTACTTTTGGAGCGTGATAACCGACTCACGCTTTCTTTTTGTGGTTATGCGTGAGGATAATGCCGACAGAGAACATTATTAACTTATTGTATAACTGATAAAAAGAAGTATTATGAGAAGAGTTTTGTTTTTTGTATTGTGTGCGGTTTTCTTATCAAGCGGCTTGTATGCCCAAAAAATAAGACTGCGAGAAATAGACAAGTTCTCTAAAAAGGAAAGGGTAGAAACATCAGTGGAAACTCTCTACACTACTGTGTTTCTTGGCAGCAAAGGCCATTACATGAAGGTCAAAGCGCAAAGGGTAGATTCCGTATATACCTTGCATGCATCTATAGCGTTCCCTGAAATAAGAAAATATACAGACGGGAATGGCATAATGTTGCTACTCGACAACGAAGAAACCATATATTTGACGAGTATGTATACGGGTATCAGTTCACCCATGTTCGTGGATGGACCGATAACATTTGACACATCGTTCAGCCTAACCAAAGCGGATGTGGAAAAAATGAAAACACACGAAGTTACCGATGTGCGTATCGTCTATATAGACGGCTACTATGACAGAGAAATCAAAGATAAAAAGAGAACGCTAATAAAAAAGATGTTAAACCTTCTAGATTAATATGTCATTATGAAAAAACTGAATTTATTTGCTGCAATGATATGCTTTGCAACAATGGAAATCACAATGGTTTCATGCAACCAAGAGGAAGAACAAAATAATCCGCAAGAAGCTACTATAACGATTGATTATACATTTGCCGAAAGTGGCAGCATGTCTCGCGCAACAGGTGGTGATGTTTATGGGAAATTCTATGACAAATACATCAAAACCAAAGTGTTGACTCCTAAGACTTACTATCTGGAATTTAAGGATGTGTCTAACAACGGAACAATATTAACCATCAATGGAGAATGGGGTGAGAAGCGAGGTATACGATTACCCGAAGGGGAATACCTTGTTGCTGGCTACTCTCGGCCGATAGAAAGATATGCAGATAAACCTACATATTTGCCATCCGACACGGTGTATATGCTATTTGAAGAGACAGTCAGCATAACCAAAGATATGGACGAGTTAGTGCTAAACGCAAAATATGACTCTTTCCTCTTGCTCTTTGACTATGGGAATATGACTTCAATAGAATTGAACGTAGGTCCAAGGCAACTTAACCATGACGAATCATGCTATTGGCTTTTTGTCAAAGATAAACACTATACGAATTGGGATAATGGATTTAGTTTCACCCACTATCTCGGCACGGAGATTACTAGACCTAATGGTGATGTCATAAATCTCGAGTTTGGCCAACTCCCATTAAAAAAAGGGAAATACTACTATTTCAACGATATGACGAATTCGTTTGATTTGCAACCAATGGAGTCAGGCAATTAAACTTACGCCTAAATTCCACTTATTTTCGCCTTTCCCACCAGCCCCAGTCACAAGGGTCTCCACGAAAAATGGGAAAGGCGATTTTTTGTGTCCGTATAGCACTTACTATCACCCACATACAACCTCTCTGAAACAAACGTAAAATATTGAGGGTCTACGACTTGACTTCGCCTCGCAAATGTTGTATCTTTGTAGTAGAAATTAACGTCGTCGATAACGAGCACAACCCATCCGGAGGGGAGGCATCGCGAAGCTAAGTCCTCGTTCTCGTTGACAAAAGACTATTACTAACCCTTAAACCCTAACCCACTATGATTAACTACGCAGTAAAGAAGACCAAGAACCCCAATGGAGTGCAGGGCACGGAGTACTTCGCCGGACGTGCCATCAAGACAGGCGAATACAAGTTTGAAGACCTCGTGGAGGACATCAACAACTCCACCACCGTGACCAAGGCGGACGCTATGGCGGTGCTCGCCAGCATCAAGCCCTTCGTGACCAAGGCGCTGCTCGCCGGACAGGTGGTAGTGCTGCAGGACCTCGGCCGCTTGCAGGTGACCTTGCAGGGCAAGTGTTACACGAGGGAGATAATGAATGAGAAGGATTTCTCGCCCGCAGCGATGATCAAGGGACACCGCATCCTGTTCCGCCCCGAGGTGAAGCTCAAGCGCGACGTGGCTGGCGGTATTGCGCTCAAGCGCGTCAGTTCCGAGGTGATGGCGTAAGTGCTCTCAGCGCAGGGGCCTCGGCCCCGCGCTGGTACCTCTCGCAGGGCGCTTTATCTCGGAGAGCTCGGAGGACTCAGAGAAACCTAACCCCTAACCTCTAAAAACTCTAAACAAAATGAAAAACACCAACTGGAAACTCCTGCTCAAAATCGTCATTGCCATGCTCACGGCCCTGGCCGGTGCACTTGGCGTAGCAAGCTGCATGTAACCTTGCTTTGGGGCGAGCCCTGCCGTTGCGGCAGATGGCTTGCCCTGTTTGTTTTGTCCCATGCGGCAATGATTATAGGTGCGGTCGATGGCCCCATAATTATATATAATAGGCGTATTAAGTTTTTTTTAGTATATCTTGATTGTTATTACATATATTTTATCGTATTTTTGTATCGATTAAGAATTAATGCATACATATAACACAAACTATAGATATGATGAAGAAGAGTTTATTCGCAGTAGTGCTGGCTTTGGGCGCGGCTCTGCATACGACAGCTACGGCCCAGGAGAAGGCTACGCTTAGTGCACAGGTATATGGCTATCAGCAAGAGATGGTATATTTTGACTGTCTGCAGACACCGCTCATTGCGGCCGAGTTTCATACAAACCCTGGGGAGGAACATTTGTATACATTTGATTGTGATGAGCTGGTGTGTATGACCATTAATGGACGCACAACGGTATTGCTGCAGCCCGGCGATAGTTTGCACGTGGATATGACTTACGAAGGCAAGAATGCTAGGGTAGAGTATAGCGGTACTGAGCGTGCAGTATATAACAACCGCCTGCTCAAGAGTATCGACAACCTGAAGCGAAGTCTGCGTTATAAGAGTCAGCTGCTGGGTTGTGTGGCACTGGATATCAAGCCCAAGACTCGTATTGATGACTCACGCGTGTTGATGGAGAAGGCCACGGCGCTCATCGAGAAGAGTCAGGCAAGCGAAGAGGCCAAGAACTATGCCCGCGCCATCATAGACTATGATGTGTACATGTCGTTCATCGAGTATCCGGTAATGTATGCAAGTGTGCGCGGACTGGCTATCGAGAGTCAGGAGATAGGCGACTATTGGGCTATCACCGAGGGCTACACCTTGCGCACTGACAAGCAGGCGCTGAGTTGTCCCGAATATGCGAGCTTGCTGATGCGCTACTGCTTCTACCAAAGTGAGAAGGCGGCCAAGGCCAAGGGTGAAGAGTATGCTATGCCCAAGATGATGGAGGATATGTATAAGGAGTTTGCTGCCTACTACGAGGGTGACCAACGCGACTTTGTATTGTATACGCTGTTGCGCAACTTTATCATGAATGGTAAGGAGATAGAGCGTGCCGATGCATTGTATAAGGAATATATAGAGAAGTATAATACCAGCGCATTCCACAAGGAAATGTTGGAGATGCTGTTGCAGTAATTATGAGTTATGAATTATGAATTATGAGTTGCCTGCCGGATGCTCCTCAACCATAAACCCTCAATCGCAGCGGAGCTGCAATGACTGTTGTCTGTTGACTGTTGACCGTTGACTGACTCCTTATTATAAAACACCTACAATTATGAAATCATACCACAAGATACTCATCGCCGCTGCCCTACTCGCATGGAGTATTCCCATGCAGGCGCAGACGGAATGGAAAGAGAAGCCCGTGACCCTCAGGGTGAGCAACCAGCCCTTGGGTAAGGTGCTTGAAATGGTGGCCGACGCTGCTGGTGCGAAGATTACCTTGCAGGAGGTGTCGTTATGGAACATCAACAAGCCTACGAGCATTGTTGTGAAAGACAAACCGCTCGATAAGGTGCTGGGCGAGCTCATCGGTGACCAGAACATTGTCATACGTTATGAGGATGGTAACCATATAGTGGTGCTACCCGATACGCAGTATGCTACTGAGAAGGTAGAACTTAATGTCACGGGACAGGTGTTTGACAAAGATACAGGCGAACCGCTCATAGGTGCCACTGTGCTCATCACTGATGGTACGGGTAAGGATAAGGGTGCCCGAGGATGCATCACCGATATTGATGGTAAGTTTAGCATACGCCTTGCCAAAAAAGAGTCTATCAGTGTATCATATATGGGATATGAGACTGTATCGAAGCAGATGGTGAAGGAGGAGCACAATCTAGTGATTGAGTTGAAACCCAGTATTGAACTTGATGACGTGGTAGTCACTGGTATCAGCCGACGCAATAAGAATAGCTTTACGGGTAACTACGTGGAGGTCAAGGGAGATGCGTTGCGCCAGATGAACCCTACGAACATCCTCAAGGGACTGCAATTCTTTGACCCGAGCTTCAAGATTATTGAGAATAACAAGACCGGCTCAGACCCCAATGCGGAGCCCGACTTCCAGATTCGTGGCGACCAGTCGCTGGGCTCAAAGTCGATGAACAGCATGGACCTCATGCTCGACAACGTATCGAGCCGTCCTAACACACCGCTCTTCGTACTCGACGGGTTCACCGTGCCCATGAGCCGCATTCTCGACCTTGACCCTGAGCGCGTAGAGAGCATCACAATCTTAAAGGATGCTGCAGCCACATCGGTATACGGCTCGCGTGCAGCCAATGGCGTGGTAGTGGTGGAGACTAAGGTGGCCCCTGATGGTGACCTCTCGGTGTCGTATAATGGTACTACCACGGTGCAGACCCCCGACCTAACGGACTATAATATGATGGATGCCGCAACGAAGCTCGATACTGAATGGCGAGCCGGATTGTACGATCCCAACAATGCTGCCCACATGAACCTATATAATAGGTACCGTCGCAATGTATTGGGTGGTGTAGACACCTACTGGCTATCAAAACCTCTGCGCACGGCTATCCAGCACCGTCACTCGGCCAGCGTGTCGGGTGGTACTGAGGTGTTCCGCTACAGCCTCGACGTGAATGCTGCCATGCAGCCTGGTGTGATGAAGGAGTCGCAGAATCAGACCAAGGGAGTCAACTTCAACATGAGCTATATGAAGGACAAGCTTATCATGCGTGCGAATGTGAGCCTCAATGAGTCTGACAGCCGCAACTCGCCCTATGGCTCATTCTCCCAGTATACGCGCCTTAACCCCTATTATATCCCTGAGGATGCCAACGGCAACCAGCAGAAAGTGCTCGATAACAATACAGTGAGCGGGCAGAGTACCATCATCACCAATCCCCTGTATGATGCCACCGTGGGTATCAAGGACATCACCAATAGTCTCAACATGACTACTACCCTCGGACTGGAATATATGGTATTGCGCAACTTGCGCATCACCGAGCAGCTCTCCTATTCACGTGGTATGGCTGGCACTGACAAGTTTCTCCCGGCAGACCATACCAGCTTTGAACTCGAGGATGACCTCACTCGCAAGGGCAGTTATTTCAAGAGCAGTGGTGAGATGGCATCGTGGTCGAGCAACCTGGGTATCAACTATAATCTCGTGTTGGGCAAGCACCTCTTCAGTACGTTCGGTAACTGGACTATCAGTCAGGACCGTAACAACTACGTCAACCTCTCGGCCACTGGCTACCCCGACGCTCACATGGACGACTTTATCTTCGGCAACAAGATGGAGACCAATATGAGCAACATCGGTACCGAAAACATATCACGCTCGATAGGCCTCATCGGTCAGTTCTCATATAGCTACGACAATCGCTACTCTGCCGATGTCAACCTCAGTGGCGAGGCTTCGTCGCGCTATGCCAAGCATGACCTTGTACCCTTCTGGTCGGTAGGTGCCCGCTGGAACGCCCACAATGAGAAGTGGCTGCAGGGTTACCTGTCAAACCTCGTGCTACGTGCCAGCTATGGTGTCACAGGTGAGCAGAACTTCAGTCCATCCGACGCTATCGAGTACTACTCATTTGCCGAGACTATGCGTCCCTATGAGTCGTTTCCCGTATTGGGCGCTTTGTTGAGCGGACTCAATAATACCGAGCTAGGTTGGGCCAAGACGCACAATACGAGCCTTTCGCTCGACTTCGGATTCTGGAAGAACCGCATCAATACCACCTTCAATTATTATGACAACATTACCAAGGAACTACTCACCAGCTATGATCTGGCCCCCTCAACGGGATTCCCTACAATGGTGATGAATGCAGGTGAGTTGCAGAACCGAGGTTTCGATGCTTCGCTCAATATTATCGCAATGCAGAACTTGCGTAAGGAGTTCTTCTGGACTATCAATGCCAATGCCAACCGCAATCGCAACCGTATCCTCAAACTTTCTGATTACCTCAAGAAGGTCAATGAAGAGCAGATGAAGTCGGCCTCAGCCCCGCTCCCACAATACCGTGAGGGAGAGTCTACCACCACTTTATATGTAGTACGCTCGCTCGGTGTCGACCCCGTTACAGGCAAAGAGGTATACCTCAAGCGTGATGGCACCAAGACCTTCACTTGGGATGCCAATGATAAGGTGCCTGTGGGTGATACCAACCCGAAGGTGAGCGGTACGCTATCATCGAGCATCAACTGGAAGGACCTCTCATGTACCCT
>JAFOYZ010000182.1 GCA_017424485.1 Bacteroidaceae bacterium | reverse complement strand
GGACGAGGTGGTAGTCGTAGGTTATGGTACGATGAAGAAGAACGACCTCACGGGTTCTGTCGCTTCGATCGGTACGGACAAGCTGGTGGCCAAGGGTGCTCCCTCGGTGATGGAGAATCTGCAGGGATCTGTGGCAGGTGTGAGCATCACACAGTCTTCGGGTCGTATCAACGATGACTTCAATATTGAGATTCGCGGTAAGTCTTCGCATAACTCAGGACTACAGCCCTTGTATGTTGTCGACGGTGTTATCTGCGATGATATCGCGTTCTTGAATCAGCAGGACATTGAGCGTATCGACATCTTGAAGGATGCCTCATCTACAGCCATCTACGGTTCACGCGCTACAGCTGGTGTGGTGATGGTGACCACCAAGAGTGGTGCACTCGTGGGTGAGAAGGTCAAGGAGGCACGCTCCAATATTTCATACGACGGATACTATGGTGTGACCAATACAGCCCGTATGCCCGACTTTATGGATGGCCAGGAGTTCTACAACTATCGTTTCCTGAAGTTCCTCTCCTATGCCGAGGGTGGTGCTGCTACCGCGCAGAGTGGCCGTCCCGCATATCAGATGGGTGCGTATAGCCAGATGGCACTGCTGAACTCAATAACCGGCAACCATCGTCTGAAAGAGTTGCTGGCTGCCGATGAGACCTATGACTGGCCCTCTTTGGTGACACAGTCGGGTAGACAACAGAACCATTATCTTGCCGTGAGCGGAAACTCAGAGAAGATGAAGTATCACATGGGTCTGGGCTTTGAGGATAATGTAGGTATCTACAAAGGCGACAGCCAGACGAAGGTGAACTTCAAGGGTAGCGTCGAGGCCAACATCAATAAGTATGTGACTGGTGGCTTCTCTTTCAACCTGGCAAAGATGGACCGTAGCTATGCCAACGACGTAGCCGTGCAGAACGCTTATCGTATGAACCCCTTCATGCAACCCTACGATGCTGACGGCAACATCAACCGTAAGCCGGGTAACTATGAAGCTATGGGATCTGACAACGGTTATCAGTTCTCTGACCAACCCAGCCCCTTCCTTTATATAGATAACCAGACTCGTTTGCGCGAGAGATGGCGTATGCTGGGTAATGCTTATATCCAAATTAAGCCAGTGAAGGGTCTTAACATCAAGAGTACCTTCTCACCCAACTTCTCTTATACTCGTTTAGGACAGTTTGATGGTGTAATGGAGGAGGACGATGACTTCACCACCAACAAAGCACAGAAGACCGACTCTCGTGCCTTTGACTGGACATGGGACAATATCGTCAACTACAACACCACGATTGCCGAGAAGCATGCCATTGACTTGATGGGATTGGCATCGTTGACAGCCTCTAACTCGGAGAAAGACTATTTGCTCTATAGTGGCGTACTTGATGGTACCGATTGGTGGAACATGGCTTCGGGTACCTATAATGCCGAGGAGTCGGAGAATAGCTATAGCGAGAAGAGCATGTTGTCATACGCCCTTCGTGCCAACTACTCGTATGCCAGCAAGTACATGTTGACGGGTACCATCCGTTGGGACGGCTCATCTAAGTTTGCCGATGGTTATCGTTGGGGTAGCTTCCCCTCAATCGCTGCTGCATGGCGCTTGTCAGAGGAGTCTTGGATGAAGCGCGAATGGCTCAGCAACCTGAAGCTGCGTGTAAGCTATGGTATGACAGGTAACAATACTCCGATTGGCAACTTTGCTACTCAGCAGACCGTGGGTGGTCCCATCTACTATCCGTTCGGCTCGGTATATGCATCGGGCTTCTATCCCAGCGGCGTGGTAGATACAGAACTGAGTTGGGAGGCTTCCAAGGAGGTGAACCTTGGTCTTGACTTCGGTTTCTTCAATAACCGTATCACGGGTAACATCGAACTGTACAACAAGAACTCATACGACTTGCTGTACGATGTGCAGTTGCCTTTGGAGGCTGGTACTACTAGCGAAGGTAAATTGAAATCTATGTCTACCAATGTAGGTAAGGTAAACAATAAGGGTCTTGAGATTCAGATGACCACCGTGAATGTGGCTAATAAGAATTGGTATTGGGAGACAGGATTCTCATTCTCTCGCAACATTAATACCTTGCTTGAAATCAATGGTCTCGGTGAGGATCTTCCCAGCGATGGACTCTTCATCAACCAACCGATTAATAATGTATACCAATATCATTGGACTGGTATCGTGAGCGATAGAGATATGGTAGTTCCTGACAACGAGATTGCCAAGCTGAAGGGATTGACTCCCGGTACAACCATGAAGGAGTATGAGTACTACTATACATGCTATGGTTGGACAGAGGGTCAGGTGATCATTGACGATGTGGACGGTAACGGCTCAATCGATGATAATGACAAGAAGGTGTTCAGTGCCGATCCGAAGTGGGTGGCCAGCTTCAATACTTCGTTGAGCTACAAGAGTTGGGACTTCTCGGCCTCGCTCTATGCTAAGGTGGGCTACCATGTAAACTCATCTTTCTATCAGGAGTATACGAACTTTAGCGACCGTGGTCGCTCAAAGTTGAATGTCGACTACTACATTCCTGCTGGTACGTTGATCGATTGCGATGGTGTGAATGCCGATGGTACCTACATCAACCCCGTTTATCAGGCAACTACACACTACGGTAACTATCCTTTCCCCAACAATGGTGGTGCCAATGCAGGTGTGGGCGACAGCCATTGGACCGGTGCTGCCAACCGTCTGGCCAACATTTCTTACCTGAAGGTGAAGAACATGACCTTGGGTTATACTCTTCCCAAGAATGCTTTGAAGAAGATTGGTGCAGAGCGAGTTCGTCTCTACTTGACCGTGACCAATCCGTTCGTATTTACCAACTACCGCGGTTTCGACCCCGAATGGGCCGGTGCATCGGGCAAGTATGATGGCCCCAGCACAATCTCTTGGCAGTTGGGTGTAAACCTCAAGTTCTAATCATTTAATACTATACGACAATGAAAAAGACAATCTATATATCTGCATTGATGCTGATGGCCGTGTGCCTTTTCAGCAGTTGTGAAGATTTTCTGGAGGCTGAAAACAAAAGTGCCGGTGGGTTGACCGCAGCTGAGTATTTCAAGACCGAAGAGGGCCTGGCTGCATTTAGGGTGAATGCCTACTATTCACTGCAGACCATGTCTACATGGACAGATATCTATACCGATGGCACGGATCTCTATGTGCCTAGTCGTGGTAAGACCCCGTCTGCTTTTCAGTACCAGACGGTTACGGCCGAGACGGATGATGTGAAGAACCTGTTTGCCGCTTGCTTCCAGGTTATCAACAATGCCAACGGCTTGCTGTTCTACGGAGGCGACAAGTATGCTACCGATGCGAAGTTCTTGCGTGCTTATGGCTACTACATGCTGACTCAGCACTTTGGCCCTGTGTATTATTCAACTGAATATATCAACAACGCTAATCGTGAGTATCCTCGTACTGACCTAAAGACGATTTATGACAATACCATTGCTGACTTGCAATCTATTGTTGATGATGCTAATGTTGCCGAGATTACTCATGATGGCACCGTCAATCGTCGCGCAGCTGCCGCTCTGTTGGCCAAGGTTGCTTTGGCGGCAGGCTGGGATTTGCAGACCACATTGGGTGATGAGGCTAAGGGTACATTTACGAAGAGCAATGACTTGAGCTATTTTACATTGGCTGCAAGTGCGGCTGAGACTGCTATTAAGGATATTGCTTTGACTCAGAGCTTCGAGGAGAAGTGGTCTGCTGCCAATGAATCTACCAATCCCGAAACTTTCTTTGCAGTGCAGTTCGAGCGTGCAGGTTATTTAGGCGATGTTGATAAAGGTGGCCATGGATTGCAAAACGACTGGGGGTCTTATTATGGAGATCAAAAAGCCAATGGCTTGAAGGTGAGCAGCTCGGTGAAGGTGCCTTCATATAAGTCCTTGTTCCTTTGGGGTAAGGGTGATGAGCGCTATGCGGCTACCTATATGACGACCTTCTATAACTATGATGGCAAGAGTGATAAGTGGCCTGCTACAGGATACTATGCCTACTATAGTAGCACAAACCGCGATGAGCTCCCCATTGCGCTCTACTATGCGCCTTACTATGTGACCAAGGCTGAGTTTGAATCCTATCTCAAAGCGAATAAGGGACGTTTTGTTAAGGGTGAGTATACGAATGTGCCGAAAGCCTACCTTATGGCCGGTACAGTGCTGAAGTATGAGTTTAATGCTGATGGCTCATTCAATTCTCCCAAGTCGCTTGCCTATAACGACCAGACATTGGCCAATGAACTCAACTTTACTCCTTGTGTGAAGAAATGGGATGATCCGCAGACCATCTTCTCGCCGGGTAACACCTCTAACTGCTATCGTGATATCGTGCTGCTCCATGCCAGTGACATCTATCTCGTAGCTGCTGAGGCTTACTATATGGCAGGCAACAAGGCCGAGTTCTGGGCAAAGCTGAATGCCGTACGTGCTCGCGCCAAGGCTCCGACTCTGAATGCCATCGGCGACTATGATGTAGACTATACAGTCGCTGCTGCAGCCAATGAGGACATCCAGTACATCGACCTTATCCTGGATGAGCGTGCTCGCGAGCTCTACGCAGAGAACCAGCGTTGGGCCGACTTGCGTCGTACTCGTCAGCTGATCCGTTACAACATCGCATACAACTCCTATATCGATGCGTTGGAGAACATGCAGAATGCACGTGGCGAGACTCGCTGGTACCGCCCCATACCTTCTGCTGAGATGGGTGCCAATACAGCTGAGGGAATGGTGCAGAACCCCG
>JAFOYZ010000181.1 GCA_017424485.1 Bacteroidaceae bacterium | reverse complement strand
TTGCGGCCCTTCAGGCAACAACACTTTTCGCACAAGAGAAGCCCGACACGATGTGGTTTCAATTTGAAGACCGCTTCGTAGAGAACGAGGTCATTGACCTCACCAATGTAGACTCTATTGAGTTTACCAACACCCGATTCAAGCTATACAAGTACAATGAGTCTATCGACAAGGTGACAGGCCTTCCCAAGAGCTTTAGAACCAACGGCATATACCGTTTCGATGAGATAGAACGCTACCTTGTACGTCCCAGCACCTACTCGGGCAACAACTTCACCAACGAAAACTCCACCTTCTGCTTCCAACGCAGTGCCGAGAGCGAGCACTTTGTACTCTTCTGGGCCAAAGGGCTCAAGCTACAGCCTAATGGCAACCTCACAGGTGGTGCCTCCAGTTCAGTATGTAACATCAACACACTGCTCAAGAATGCCGAGAAGATATGGGATGTGTATGTCAATGAGCTCGGCTTCCTCGTGCCTGGCAAGTCAACCACCGACCGCGTGAAGATAGAAATGTTTATCGTCAACCAATCAGAATGGCGCGCCGATGGTAGTGGTACTGACGGACACGTATGGACAGCAGGCACAGGAACCTCGAAAACACAGAAGTCACATAAGGTGGGCCTCTTCCACTGCAATGCATGGGCCGCCAGCAGTAATGTCACCGTAGCCCACGAGATAGGTCACACCTTCCAGTACCTGGTGAGTGCCGACCTGGGCTCTAGCCATGGACTCAACTACGTGTTGGGTGAGAACTCAAGCGGAAACGAGTGGTGGGAAGACTGCGCCAACTGGCAGGCACATAAGGTATATCCATCGGCACAGTTCTCTGAAAACTGGGGCAACAACCAGGACATGCACCACATGAACATCATCCATGAGGGTGCTCGATACAACAACTGCTACTATCAAGACTGGTGGTGCCAACTTCATGGACTCAACACCATAGGCCGCGTATGGCGCGAATCTAACCGCCCCGAAGACCCCATACAAGCCTATATGCGTATCTTCGGACACGACGAACAGAGTTTTGCCGATGAGCAGTTCACAGGCTATGCCCACATTGCCGCCATGGATATCGACCGCTGGCAAACCTATGGCCAACATCTTATCGGTAGTGAGCGGCAGCGTCTGCAGGAGGTACCCGAAGCCATCGTAGCCTCACATCTCAATGGTGAGAGCAACTGGTGGATTGTAGACCCTGCTTACTGCCCACAAAACTATGGTTACAACGCCAATCCCCTCAAGGTTCCTGCAGCAGGCACTGTGGTAAAGGCTACCTTCAAGGGACTCTCCAAAGTTGCAGGATACCGCTCTATCTACCCCGAACGTGCCGGATGGCGCTATGGCCTTGTAGCCTACTCATCAGACGGTACACGCACCTATGGCGAGATGGGACGCGATGCAGAAGGTGAGGTCACCATCACCATCCCCGAGAAGTGCACCCACCTCTGGTTTGTCGTTATGGGCGCACCCACCAAGTGGTGGAGCCACTCATGGAACGACAACGATGCCGATGACGAGCAGTGGCCCTATGCAGTACAGTTCAGCGGCACCGATCCCTACGGCGTAAGCCGCACCTATGGCGAATATCCAGCCGACTACGTTCGCCGCGACACCACAGTAGTCATCGAAGCAAACCTTGCCTATGATGGCTCTAGCTACTCATCGGTACGTGTCCAGTACGACATGGATGCCGTAAGCCAGGCCTTGGGACTCAGCACAGCACAGATGCAATCTGTCAAGGTAGGCACGGCCAACAGCATACGATTCGTCGGTGTCAACCCCAATGGTTCTGTGGCCAACAACACGACAACCTCAACCAGTTCGTCCACCTGCTTCGGCCATTGGTTCAATGCCTCAGGCAATATTTGCGGCTATGACGGCAATGCCCGCATATTCGCAGAGTTCTACCCCGACAAGTATGGTTGCTACGTAGGCCAATACCCCGGACGCCTCACTCGTGGCAAGACCTATACCGTGCGTCAAGCCATCATATACAAACATACAGATGGCAAAGAGTATCGCGCCACCATGCAAGTCAACCTAAACGTAAAATAAGCACCTACCAACATCAGTAATCCCCGATTCCATCGCGATGGAATCGGGGATTACTATGATTGCTCACTCCTCCTCAAACTGCTTATTTCAAGTTCTCAACTACAGATGCTTTCACCTTGAATGCTGTGCCGTGGCGTATCCCCTTCGGGAAGGTGATTGAGTCAGACACATCCTCCCATACCTTCATGTCAAGTGAGCGTATGGCACCATATTTACCTTGGGTATACTTGTCAAAATAGACATACACATAGTCGCCCACCTGCAGTGGTGCAGGCCCCTCGGCCCAATAGTCTCCAGTGATGGGTGCCGACACTTCTATGGGGAAGTCATAAGGTTTCGTGTTAGCAGTCACACGTATATTCTTCTCTGCAGGTGCCGAATTCTCATTCTTCACAAAGAGATAGTAGGTATTTCCCTTCTGCACGATGCTTCCATCAATAACCGAGAATCCAGGCTCAAAGTACAGCTTCGTATCGCTGAAAGTCTTGAAGTCTTTTGTTGTGACATAGTATTGACGATGGTTGAGCCCCTTCTCCCTCTCTGACGTAGCCAGTTCGGGAAATGCTCCCGGCACGGTTGAAGCCCAGAAAATATAGAAGGTCTTGTCAGCCTTGTCATAGAACAGTTCGGGCGCCCATGTGTTGCGTGTTCCCTCAAAGCCCTCCATCACGGGAATGTTCTTTTGCTCCGACCAGTGGATTAGGTCCTTTGACGATGCATATCCAATGCCCTGATCCCACCATCCGCTGGTCCATACCATGTGAAACGTGCCCTCTTCGTCCTGCACAATGCTTGGATCGCGCATCAGCTTGTCTTTACCCACTGTAGGGCGAAGCCATACCGTATCATTACGGAGTGAGTTCCACACCATACCATCCGTACTGTAAGCGAGATGTAAACCGTCGCCATTACCATTGAAGTAGGAGAACAGATACATCTCCTTCTCTGTAGTCTCCTTATCCGTAACATGCTTACAGCCATTAAACATAAGAGCCAGCACCGAGACCAATATCATCATTTTTGTTTTCATATACATTTATTTTTTAACAATACATCCCATAACAGCCAACTGAAACCGCTAAATGAGAAAAAGATAGCAACTGGTGCAATTAATGTCACAATCCCCGCCAATACGGTTATGTTATTCCGGTTCTGATTCCACAAATACTGCTACCGACATAAAGTAAAGAGAGAACAAATAAAGTTGTTCCAGGTAAAAGGCTACTCCTTCAGCAATCGTTGTATCTCGGCTTCAAGATCCTTGACCATAGCATCGCGCATCACCAACTCGCCCGCACGATTCACAAGGAAATAGGTGGGTAGCTCGCGCACACCATACAAAGTAGCTGATCGGCTATAGGGAGCCTCCTCATCGCGCACACAGATCCATGGGATATTCTCTACGGCAGTCTTCCAGAAATGCTCGTTCTCATCGAGAGCTACCTGATAGATTTCCAATCCCTGCGCAGCATACTTCTCATAAAGTTCGCGCAGTATGATGACACGCGCAGCCGACTGCTCGTGACCATACACCGTGAAGTCAAGCATCACGACCTTACCCTTCAAATCGGTAAGTCTACGCATAACGCCATCAATATCGGGCATATTAATATCGATGATCGATGTCTCCACAATTTTATCTTGCAACGCACTATAGTCTACCTGCTGAGCCGGACGCGTATGCTTCATACCCTTAAGAGCAATATTCTTAAGGTTTTTGGTACGTACTGCCTCCGGATAGAAAAGATCAAGATTGGTAGCTACAGCAGCAAAGCAACGCACATCGTCACGTGTAGTGAGAGGATCAAAGATAAGACTACCACCCAAACGTTGGAAGAGTGCAAAGTATGCATAGGGCTTTCCTGGATCAGCATAGATATACTCCATACGCACCTCACGCTTGTAACGTTGTACCAATGTATCAATCCGCGCTTGTGTGATACCTATCTCAGGGCCCGAGTTACGCACGAGGTTTTGCACGGCATATTGCAACTCGCTCTGCTTGTTGACCAACTTCTTCAGCATGAGATTGTCTTCAGAGCCCTCAACCTGATATGCCGCACTCATAGCAGGCAACGCTGCTGTAACTTGCAATGTCTCTGTAGAGTCGACAGAAAGGTACACCATCTCCTTGCCTATACGCAAGCGATAGAAGTCGAAGCATTCGGGCTCTGCCACACGAAAACGAAAGGCACCATCATCATTGAGTTTTACCGAGTCGGAAGTGACAATACGGTCTACATCAATGCGATCAAGAAACAAGGTCTTGCCTGCGGCTTCAGAGATATGACCTTCGATGGTTGCTGTCGGACTTTGTGTGCAACCTACCGCACCTAATAATGCAGTAAAAATAAGAATATTCAGTGACTTTTTCATTTTCTTTTCATTTTGGGTGACAAAATTAGTGCAAGCCGAATGAAATGCCAAATTTCAACGAATGAAAACAGAGAAATACTTGTATTTTCTTTGTTGAGTGAGGCTGAAATTCAATGGGATTAAATTTATTAGAGTATTTCATTCGGTTTGCACTCACTTTAGCTTGCTAGCGCAAGCAGAAATTAGGCGGCACCTCAGAAATACTCAAATAAATTTGGTATTTCATTCGGTTTGCACTAATTTTGTCCGAATTTTGGATGAATATATCAATTTAGACGTAATATATATAAATTATTTAAGATGAATCCGATTACAAAATCAGTGGCTCTCCCCGACGGAAGAGTCATCACGTTGGAAACCGGGAAATTGGCCAAGCAGGCCGACGGCTCAGTGATGCTGCGCATGGGCAACACCATGTTGTTGGCTACCGTATGTGCCGCCAAAGATGCAGTTCCCGGCACAGACTTCATGCCTTTACAGGTTGAGTACAGAGAGAAATATGCCTCATTTGGCCGTTACCCCGGTGGCTTCACAAAGCGTGAGGGTAAGGCTTCAGACAATGAGATTCTGACTTGCCGTTTGGTGGACCGCGCATTGCGTCCTCTTTTCCCCGACAACTATCATGCAGAAGTGTATGTCAACATCATCCTCTTCTCTGCTGATGGTGTAGATATGCCCGATGCATTGGCTGGCTTCGCTGCTTCAGCCGCATTGGCCGTTTCAGACATTCCCTTCAATGGTCCCATCTCTGAGGTGCGCGTAGCGCGTGTAGATGGTGAGTTCGTTATCAACCCCACTTTCGCACAGCTCGAGCGTGCCGACATGGACATCATGGTAGGCGCCACCATCGACAACATCATGATGGTAGAGGGCGAGATGAAGGAGGTTTCAGAGCTCGACCTACTGGAAGCCATGAAGGCTGCTCACGAGGCTATCAAGGTACAGTGCCAGGCTCAGCTTGAGTTGATGGAAGAGGTAGGCTCTACCGTTAAGCGCGAATACTGCCACGAGGTAAACGACGAGGAGCTCCGCGCAGAAGTAAAGGCTGCCTGCTACGACAAGGCATATGCTATTGCTGCTGAAGGCAACCGCGACAAGCATGCTCGTGCCGAGGCTTTCGAAGCTGTACGCGAGGAGTATAAGGCTGCATACACCGAGGCTCACGCCGAGATGGATGCTGACGAGCTCGCCGAGAAGCTCTCACTCATCAACCGCTACTACCACGACGTAGAGAAGGACGCTATGCGCCGTTGCATCCTCGACGAGGGCAAGCGTCTCGATGGTCGTGCTACTACCGATATCCGCCCCATCTGGTGCGAGGTAGACTACTTGCCCGGTCCTCACGGCTCAGCTGTGTTTACCCGTGGTGAGACTCAGTCGCTCACTTCTGTAACCTTGGGTACAAAATCTGACGAAAAGCTCATTGACGACGTACTCAACCAGTCAAAGGAGCGTTTCCTCCTCCACTACAACTTCCCCCCCTTCTCTACCGGTGAGGCTAAGGCTCAGCGCGGCGTAGGCCGTCGTGAGATTGGTCACGGCCACCTCGCATGGCGTGCATTGAAGGAGGTTCTGCCTGTAGATTATCCCTACTGCGTACGCGTAGTATCAGATATCCTCGAGTCAAACGGTTCATCATCTATGGCTACCGTATGTGCAGGTACCCTCGCTCTCATGGACGCTGGTGTACCCATCCGCAAGCCGGTTTCTGGTATCGCTATGGGTCTTATCAAGAACGCAGGCGAAGAGAAGTATGCCGTATTGAGCGACATCCTTGGCGATGAGGACCACTTGGGTGATATGGACTTCAAGACCACTGGTACCGCTGATGGTCTGACAGCAACCCAGATGGACATCAAGTGTGATGGTCTCTCTTACGAAATCCTCGAGAAGGCCCTCTACCAGGCACGTGACGCACGTCTCCACATCCTCGGCAAGATTACCGAGTGCATTGCTGAGCCTCGCGAAGACCTTAAGCCCCATGCTCCCCGCATCGTATCTATCACCATTCCTAAGGAGTTTATCGGTGCAGTCATTGGCCCGGGCGGAAAGATCATCCAGGGTATGCAGGAAGAGACTGGTGCTACCATCTCTATCGAGGAGATTGACGGCGTAGGTAAGGTTGAGATTGCTGCTACCTGCAAGGAGTCTATCGATGCTGCTCTCTCTAAGATTCGTGCTATCGTGGCAGTACCTGAGGTAGGCGAAGTATACACAGGTAAGGTACGCAGCGTGATGCCTTATGGTGCATTCGTAGAGTTCATGCCTGGCCGCGATGGTTTGCTCCACATCTCTGAGATTGACTGGAAGCGTTTCGAGACCATGGAGGAAACGGGCATTCAGGAAGGCGACAGCATCGACGTGAAGTTGCTCGACATCGATCCTAAGACAGGTAAGTTCAAACTCTCACACCGCGTGCTCATTGAGAAGCCTGAAGGCTATGAAGAGCGTCCCGCACGTCCCCGTCGCGAGCGCCCCGAGCGTGCAGACCGTGGCGAGCGTCGTCCCCGTCCCCATAATCGTGAGGAATAATACTTAAATCATTATATTCCCCTCCCTTGAGGCATGATGCCTCAACCAATGATGCCGCGAAGTGACTTCGCGGCATCATTATTTATGGTTACTAGATATCATACATAGCCTACTGCATTTCGAGTCGTATAACCTTGCTGGCAAACTGTCCGCTGAGGGCAATCTCAATGCCCTGTTGCATGAGGAACTTGCCTGTAAAGGTATGACCCTCCCAATGGTCAGAACGGCCATCACGGCAGATTTCTGTCAACTTATACGTAGCATCGGGGACAAGACCTGCAAAGTGGAAACGGGGACGGTCTTGATCGACATACTGCTCAAACTTATAAGCAAAGAACACGGCATCGCGCTTATCGTCGGTGATATAGAGTTCCGAGGCATACCCCGTCTTCGCATAGGGGGAGATGATGCGGTACTGATTACCCTGCTGTATGATGGGGCGAATCTCCTTGTAGGTGGCTATAGCCTTCTTGGCATACGCTTGTTCCCGTGCAGAGAGGTCGCTTGGCTTCATCTCCATACCCAGGCGGCCAGTCATGGCTACGTCGAAGCGGAACTTCAGGGGAATCACACGCCCCGTCTGATGATTGGGCGATGCGCTCACGTGCTGTGCCATGGCACATGCAGGGAAGAACATACTCGTACCCCATTGCATAAACAGACGTTGCTGCGCATCGGTATTATCGCTCACCCAAAATTCATCGAAGTAGGGCATCAACCCATAGTTTACACGACCACCACCACTAGAGCAGCACTGAATCACGAGGTCGGGATACTTGGCACGTATACGCTCCAGCGTCTTGCGTAGTCCCAAGTGATAGTCTACATAGAGATGGCTCTGATTGTCGGCACTCAAGTACTTGGAGCCAAAGTTCTGAATCTCAAAGTTGGCATCCCACTTTATATAATAGGTATTGGGGGTCTCCTGCATGATATTATCCACCACCCCAAACACGAAATCCTGCACCTCGGGATTGCTCATGTCAAGGATCAGCTGCGTACCCCCGCGCCCTGTGATAGGTGTACGATTGGGGTGGCATACAATCCAGTCGGGGTGTTTCTCATAGAGTTCGCTCTTCGTGTTGGTCATCTCAGGTTCTATCCAGATACCCCATTTCAGTCCGCGCTCGGCAGCCGCTCTTTCCAGAGCAGGCACACCCTGAGGGAGCTTGCGTGTATCGGTCACCCAGTCGCCCAACGCACAATTGTCTATCGAGCGCTGATACTTATCACCAAACCACCCGTCGTCCATCACGAAGAGTTCGCCACCCAATTCCTTAATTCCATCCATCATCTGTTCCATACCCTCTTGACTCACGTTGAGATACACACCTTCCCAGCTGTTGAGCAGTATCTTGCGCAATGCTGTACCATTATGTACCTTATTGTTTAGGCGTGCCCAACGATGGTAGCTGCGGCTCACACCACCCATACCCTCATCGCTATAGGCGAATGCCAGCTCAGGAGTAGTAAAGGTATCACCCTTTTTCAACTTATATTCCGAGTGCGCTTCACTGATACCAGCTATCAGGTGATGTTCTTTCTTGTTGCGAGTGTCTATCGTAATGCGATAAGGTCCGCTCCAGCACAGCACGGCACCAATCACTCTACCCTCGTTCTCACGTGGCTTACCATCAAGCGATATCATGATATTGGGACGATTGTTCATCGCATTGCGTGTGCCGTTCACGTCGTGCACCTCAAAAGCGCCCATCTGCAAGGGTTCCTCATAAATGTACGATTCAGCACCCCACGAGCCATGCTGATGACTTACCCACGCATCACCTTGACGGAAAGGCATATATCCGCTGGCATACTTGAGCAATGTGACGGGTTTCTTCTCTCCGTTGCGGATAACGCTCCAGGTCTCTATCACATCGCTGTTCTTGTATGCTCGGTAGCATACGTCGACCCAGAAATCATACGCCCGATCCTTCATCGTGATGGTATAGAGTGTAGCACTAGGCTCCTCCACCTGCGTGTCGCTCTGGTATACCAACTCCGTACTCATATTACCGTCAGCATGCTTCACACTCAGTGCCGGTACGTTCTGGCATCCGGCGCCAAAGGCAGGATAGGCGTGCTCCCATAGGCTATAGGCGTTATATACCTGATCAATGCGATCAATGCGTTCTCCATAATAACTCACATACAAGGGTTGATTCTCCTCGGCCTTAAGCAGCAACGAGGTGTTGGGTGTACTCACCAGAATGTCTTTTGCTTGCATTGACATTGCCATTGTCATTGCTAGAGCAATCATGCTGAATCTTCTCATATCGATAATGGTATTAGTAAATTAGTAAATGACTAAGCGATACTACAAATATAGATATAATTAAGAAAACATCCTATGTTTTAATAAAAAAAAGCAGGAGTGCATCGTCCGATGCACCCCTGCTGGGTTATTGTATAGGAAATAAAGTTACTTTACCAAAACCTTACGGCCGTTTACAATGTAGATACCCTTCTCGAGCATACCCTCAACGCGCTTACCTGTGATAGTGTAGATCACGTTGTTCTCGATAGCCTCGATATTCTCGATACCACCAGCAATACCCTCGAAGTTGTACAACTTAGCGTTGTCCATTACTACCCAGTTGGCATCGGTAGAAGCAACCTTCAAACCAACCTTCAAGGTCTCACCCTCAGCGATTGTAGCAGTTACCATCACGAGCTCTGCACCGATAGCCTGGTTGGCAGGGTTGCG
>JAFOYZ010000180.1 GCA_017424485.1 Bacteroidaceae bacterium | reverse complement strand
GGGTTCGAACGGACGCATGTCCTTGAATTCTTCGGGAATCATATGGGTGTGTTTTAAGTTTATTCATTTATTGGTTTCTGAGAACTCCTGGAAATAATTGTCAATTACCAAAGCTCTCCTCTATGATTTCGGTGAGCACTTCCTTGATGTCGAGGCCTGCTGCACGCACCTGTTGGGGAATGAAGCTGGTGGCGGTCATGCCCGGTGTGGTGTTTATCTCCAGGAGGTTCAGCTTGTTGCCCTCGGTGATGATATAGTCGATGCGGATGATGCCGTGGCAACGCAGTATATCGTAGAGCAGTGAGGTGAGGGTGCGCACACGCTCGGCGATGCTCTCGTCGATGCGGGCAGGGGTGATCTCCTCGACGGCACCGTTGTACTTGGCGTCGTAGTCGAAGAACTCGTTCTTGGCCACCACCTCGGTGATGGGGAAGATGACGCTCTTCGTACGGGTCTTGTAGCAGCCACAGGTGATCTCGGTACCTTGCATGAAGGCCTCGATCATTACCTCATCTGCTTCGCCAAAGGCAGCCTCTACGGCAGGAAGCAGCTCCTCGGGAGTCTTTACTTTGGTGGTAGCGCAGCTTGAGCCGCCACAGGTGGGCTTCACGAAGCAGGGCAGGCCTACCGCCTTCACTACATCATCGGTAGTGATGACGTCCTGACGGCGTAGGGTCAATGAGTCGGCCACACGCACGCCGAGGCTACGCAAGTATTGGTTGAGTACAAACTTGTTGAATGTCATGGCCGAGATGAGGGGCGGACAAGTAGAGTAGGGCATGCGGATGAGCTCGAAGTAGCTACCGAGGAGGCCGTTCTCGCCAGGTGTGCCGTGGATGGTGATATAGGCGTAGTCGAACTTCACCTGCTCGCCGTTCATGCGGAAGCTGAAGTCGTTGCGGTCGATGGGGGTAGTGGTGCCATCGGGCAGCTGTACGTTCCATTCGGTGCCACGGATAATGACGGTATATGTGATGTAGCGCTCCTTGTCGAGGAACGAGTCGATGCCCGCTGCGCTGCGCAGCGATACTTCGTATTCGCCAGAGTCGCCTCCGGCAACAATGGCTATGGTGCGTTTGGTTGTTATCATATCTCTTTGTTGTAGTTGTCTTCCGACTTGTTGTCCTCGGGCTTATCTTCTTTTATCGGTGTTATCTCTGCTGTGGTTGTATATGTGGGGTTGTTCTCTACGGGTGCAGCAGCTGCAGAGGGTGTAGTCTCAGGGATGTATTCCTTGGGATTCTCTCCATATTTGTTTGCTCCGGCATGGCTGTCGGTGCACATCCATACGAGAAGCAGTACGCCATAGGCAAAGTAGATGATATATGGGATGACAAGTCTGCCGAGAATGCCGATGACCATACGGATGATATCGGTTGCTTCGAGGGCATCGATATCGGGAATGTCTACAGCTACAAGCACGATGTCAACGATGATCCATATGAAAAATACGAATCCGGTAAGGAGATAGCCTCCGTACCACCATCCACTGTGCCCTGTATCGTGGAGTCGGCGCACTGAAACCGAAAAGGATACCAACCAGCTGAAGATGTTCCATGCAAAGAGAGAAAATCCTATTACTGTGGGCACTACAGGGAGGTTGGCGGTAATGCTGCTGGTGATAGCTATCGCGAGGCTGGCGATGATGTTGAATAGCTGCCAGTACCAGAACTCTGAGCGGCGAGAGCGTCCTGTAAAGGTAACGGCCTTGCTGAAACAATTTTTTACAGCTTCAGAAAAACTCATTGTTGTTGTCATAAGCCTTAGTTTTAATTATTGTAAATAAATGATTGCAAAATTAATCATTTCTTTTGTATCGGCCAATAGGCGGTGCCGTTTTGTGGGCAGGTGTGTCAGGGTGACTGTGTCTCGTTCCTGGGCCAGTTGATGAGATGGATCTGCTCAGTGGCTCGGGTGAAGGCGGTGTATAGCCAACGGTAGTAGTCTATGGTGGAGGCATCGGGCGGCAGGTAGCCCTGGTCGAGGTAGATGCATCCCCACTGTCCGCCTTGCGCCTTGTGACAGGTGACGGCATAGGCGTACTTGATTTGTAGGGCATTGAAGTGTGGGTCTAGTCGCAATTGTTGATATCGGTCCTTTTTCAAGGGGAGGTCTGCATAGTCTTCCATCACGGCAGTGAAGAGTCGTTCCGACTCCTCGCGGGTGAGTGCTGGAGCCTCAGAGTGCAACGTGTCGAGTAGAACAGTGGTTTCCATTTCGTAGTCGTCGTAGTCGGGAAAACGGAGAAGTACATCGGCAAAGCGGAAACCATAGAGTTCGCGAGTGCGGCGTACGCGGCGTACCACAGCAATGTCGCCATTGGCGATGAAGGAGAGTGGGAGCGTGGGTAGCGGGGCTTGTGGGGCCTCGCTCTTGGCGCTCTTGATGAGCGCTTGCAGCTCGCGCTCTACCCAGTAATAGTTGTTCTTGACCACCATGATGCGGTCGCCTGAGG
Organism: Bacteroidaceae bacterium; assembly: GCA_017424485.1. Taxonomy (GTDB): domain Bacteria; phylum Bacteroidota; class Bacteroidia; order Bacteroidales; family Bacteroidaceae; genus UBA1189. Next base: position 9,017 of record JAFOYZ010000180.1, on the reverse strand, counting down.
TGAGCTCCTCTTCACGGTAGAGGATGCGTGAGCGGATTCCCTGGTTGTATATGTTGGCCCGCTTGTTTGAGCGGCATATGATCATGCACTCATCGTCGCCCCAGCGTGAATAGGCGCTTTCGAGTGACTCGATGAGGTCGCCGCCGCTGACGTGGGAGACATCGGGAAATTGGGTGTCGATGGCGAAGGACTTTCCGTCTTTTGGTGCCGACTGGCCAAACCGAATATCCTCATTGAGCTGCTCTTCCATCAGCTGGCACCGAATCTGGGTGGCATTGTATAGGATGCCCGATTCGGAGAGCTGGCGCATCACCTGTGTGAGTGTGCTTTCGTATACCTCGAGACCATACGAGGCCAAGAGTGAGGGGGAGAGGGCTGGACTCTCCTCTTCGCCTACAGGGGGGAGCTGGGCTGTATCGCCCATGAGGATGAGGCGGCATCCTTCACCAGAGTATACATATTGGATAAGGTCGTCGAGCAGACGCCCCGATCCGAATACCGATGATGATAATCCTTCGTTGGAAATCATGGAGGCCTCGTCGACGATAAACAGAGTGTGCTTGGAAAGGTTGATGTTGAGTGAGAACGTGCTGTCATCGGTGATGGACTTCTGCCTATATATGCGTTTGTGGATAGTGTAGGCGGGGTGCCCGGCATAGGCTGAGAATACCTTGGCAGCGCGGCCTGTGGGCGCCATGAGCACGACGGGTTGCTTGAGTTCGGTAAGGGTCTTTACCAATGCTCCTACAAGTGTCGTCTTGCCAGTGCCAGCATAGCCGCGCAGCAGGAAGAGTTCCATACCGCGTCGCGACATGAGGAAATCGCTCATCATGGCTATGGCCTCGGATTGTTCACCCGTAGGGTCAAAACCAAAGTTTTTATGAATTTTTTCAATTAGAAAACTATTTATCATCTACTTTGGAAGAAAAAAATGGGTTATTAATAGTATTTTCAAACTATTTGTTTTACTTTTGCAGCACGAAATTAATCAAATTAATCATATAAACATGAAAAAATTAGTAAATATCGTATTGGTATTGTGTGTATGCGGTCTGGCATACATCTGCGTAGGCAGCATCATGGGCTCTATCAACTTCGGTAAAGAGCGTGAGGCAAGAGAAAAGGTTATCATTGCACGATTGATTGACATTCGTACCGCACAGTTGGCTTTCCGTGAACAGAACAATGGTCAGTACACTGGTAGCTTCGATGAGTTGATTAACTTCGTTAAGAACGACAGTCTCCCCTTCGTGAAGAAGGTAGGTGAGCTTTCTGATAAGCAACTCGAGGATGGATGGACTGAGATGAAGGCTATGAAGCTCATTGATGACGCACGCAAGGCTAAGCGTCCTGCCGATGCTAAGAAAAAGTGGCAAGAGGCTGAGAAGGCTGGTCTCGTGAAATTGGGCAAGGGTGGTGAAGTTGAGGAGTATATCTTCAGCCGTGACACTGTATGGGTGCTCGCTCTTGATACCTTGTATCCCAAAGGCTTCAACGCTGACTCTCTCCGCTATGTTCCCTTCGGTAATGGCGCTGAGTTTGAGATGCGTACTGGTTGCGACTCAAGTAGTAAGTCTGGTAACAAGCTCTACCTCTTCGAGGCTAAGACTCCGTATCGTACCTATCTTGAAGGTATCAACAAGGATGAGCTTAACAACCTTATCGACCTGCAGTTGGAGCTTGGCCGTTATGCTGGCTTGAAGGTAGGTGACGCTGAGGTTGGTAACAACAATGCCGGTAACTGGGAGTAATCGTTACATAACCTTTTAGGTGTTGTGATTGATTTTAACCGCACTAAACAATATACATTATCCATCCGTCTGAGTACGGATGGATTTTGTTTTGCTGTACATGATCCGCAGGCCGACAATCGATTTGCCTATCAGCCTTATGCTATAAATCCACAGAAGTCCTTGACGGCCAATTTGAAGGACGCGCTTAAGGAGGTTGATATGCTGAAGCATATCTACGCTAAGGTCTGTGTGATTGTGGCCGACGCACCCTATACCTTTATACCGCGGGAATATTATGATCGCTCTTGCGAACGTGAGTTCTATCTGCAGAATTTTCCGCAGTCGGCTGGCAATATTGAAGTGCTGAGCAATAGTGTGGCCGACGACCTGGCTGTGGTGGTATTTGGGTTGGATCATCTGTTGCACCAGTGCATCACCGAGCGTTTCCCTAAGGCCGAATTCTATGTTCCCGTAACCCCATTGGCCAACTTCGGCCTTGACAAGAGTCTTGCGACTACCAATCGCTATTGTTTGGTGCATCTGCGCAAGCAATGTCTGGATATGTTGTGCTTCGCCGGTGGAGAACTTCTCTTCGTGAATACATTTAGTAGTCGCGATACGGCTGATATGCAATATTTCTTGCTTAATACGTGGCAGACTCTTGGCTTGTCTCAGTTGGAAGACACCTTGCATATAGCAGGCCAATCTCGCCATCTCAAGGCATTGGTAAAGCAGCTGGAACGATTTATCAAGACTATTCATTTCATACATCCTGCCGAGGAGTTTCATACGACCGAGCTAGCTCGTATCGGCGAGATGCCTTTTGACCTACAAGCCCTTATTGCATGCGAGTAATCAGTGGAAAATACAAGCGTCGCACCTTTGATGTGCCTCGTACTTTTAAGGCGCGTCCTACGACGGACTTTGCCAAGGAGAATCTGTTCAATGTGCTTGCCAATCTTGTCGATCTCGAGGAGTGCACCAATGTGCTTGACCTTTTCGCAGGTACGGGAAGCATCAGCCTTGAGTTTGTGTCGCGTGGTTGTAGACGTGTCATCTCGGTAGAGCGCGACCCTTCGCACCATGCCTTTATATATAAGGTAAAGGAGCAGCTTAACGAGAATGGTTGGTTGCCTCTACGTGCCGATGTGTTTCGTTACATAGAGAAGTGTCACGACAGCTTTGACTTAATCTTTGCTGATCCGCCTTATGCGCTGAGCCGCTTGGCTGAATTGCCCGATCTAATCCTCTCGCGTGGTATGCTGGCCCCTGGTGGAATGCTTATCCTTGAGCATGGCAAGGATCACAGCTTCTCTCAGCATCCTTTTTTTGTGCAGGAAAGAGTGTATGGTAGTGTGCATTTCAGTTTCTTCGAAGCACGCAGTGAGGATGAGTCTGAAGCCTCTGAAGAATAAATAAGAAGGTTCGCCTAGGCGAACCTTCTTCTGTCTTTGTATGGTCTTGTGCTGATGCCTCTGTTTTTGTCAGGGTGTCGTTTCACCCTCGATGAAATTTTCCATACGCATCTCATTGCCGTCAAATACGGCGTAGGTGCATAGCTCTACCCATTCTCCTAACATGAGCAGCCGCGTATCGCGTGCGAGCATGAGATCGAGCTCGATATGTCGGTGCCCGTATACGAAGTAGTTGATGTCAGGGTGTGTGCGTAGATACTCCTTGGAGTAACGGATGAGCGGTTCGTTATCCTCGCCCAAATACCGTGGATCACCCTCTTTCTCATGCTTCAGACGGCTATGCTTGGCCCATTCGAGACCGAAGTCTACACTCCATCGGGGATGTATTCCTGCAAAGAGCCATTGCAGTATGGGGTTGTGAAACATACTGCGTAGGAAGCGGAACTTGCGGTCGGGGTCGCCCAAACCATCGCCGTGGGCGAGGTAAAACACTTTGCCGCCTATGTCGACCGTGAATGGCTCGTAGTGCATGATGACGCCGCATTCTTTGGCCAGATAGTCCTTGCACCAGATGTCGTGATTGCCGATGAAGAAGTGCACCTCCACGCCATGATCGGTGAGCTCGCTCACCTTGCCGAGGAAGCGTGTGTAACCCTTGGGAACTACGTTGCGGTACTCAAACCAGAAGTCAAACATGTCGCCCAGCATATACACTGCCGTAGCCTTATGCTTGATGGCATCGAGGAAGTTGACCAACCTTCGTTCACGCGTACGCGTCGAGGTAAGTGCGCGGCTGCCCAAGTGTGCGTCAGAGATGAAATAGACCATGATTATTAGTTCTGAATTCTGAATTCTCAATTATGAATAGCGTAGCCTATTGTGATGGCTTATAGCGGCTTAGGCGCTTTGTCTTTTAGAATTCATAATTCGAAATTCAGAATGGTTTTACATAAACCCCAATTCTAGCTTTGCCTCCTCGCTCATCATGTCTTTGTCCCATTCGGGTTCAAACACGAGGTTAATGGTGGCACTGGTGATGCCGGTGATCCCCTCCACTCGCATACGTACGTCTTCCATAATGAAGTCTGCTGCGGGACAATTGGGGGCGGTGAGTGTCATGTCTACCTCGGCACGGGCGTCGTCGGTGAGCTCTATACGATATATCAGTCCCAAGTCATATATGTTGACTGGGATTTCGGGGTCATACACTGTCTTCAGTGCTTCGATGATGCGCTCTTGTAGCGCTAGTTTCTCATTTTCTGTCATGGCAACAAAGATACAAATAAACGAGCGAGAAATATCAAGCTTGCTTGAATATTTTTCGCAGCGAGTGAAAATATCTTCATGGTTAACCATAAAGATTGGCAATAATTGTGAATTATGATACTACGTATCAAGATTCCTTGCTGGTTTAGCAATTGCTAAGTAATCTTAAACTCCTTTGTGCAGCTAAAGGTATGGTGCTAAAGCACGCTCCTCTGGGGGAGATAAACCTAATGGTGCTAAAGCACACTCCTCGGGAAATCTAAAGTTTCCTTCGTCGCAACCGATGCTCATCCCGCATCGGTGTCGCAAGCAGCGCTAATGCTCCGCGCTGCCGTCGTCAATGCAAAGCGCTCGGCTAGTCTGAGAACCGACGCTTACCCCACGTCGGCGCTGTGCTGCGGAACTATCAATTGTCAACTGTGAATTGTCAATTGTCAATTAATTTATAGTTTCCCCTCATCGGCATAGCTGTAATAGCCTTCATCGGTGAATATGATGTGGTCGATGAGGCTGATGTTGAGCAGTCGGGCGGCCTCTTGTACCTGTCGGGTGAGCTTGTCATCGTGTGTGCTGGGGCGCAGGTTTCCCGATGGGTGATTATGACATAGGATGAGCGAGGTGGCACGCTTGATTAATGCCTCGCGCAGGATAAGGCGCACGTCGACCACCGTTTCGGTGAGTCCGCCCATGCCGATGCGTACCGAGTCGATGACTCTGGCCGATTGGTTGAGTAACATGACGTGGCACTCTTCTACCGGTAGGTCGCGTAGGAGAGGGTAGTAGTAGTCATACACTTGTGCGGCCGAGCGTATCTGACGGCGCTCAGGTTGCTCTACAGCGCGTCGTCGGCCCAGTTCGCAGGCTGCTAGTATGGTGACGGCCTTTGCGGGACCTATGCCTTTGAATCGGCATAGTTCGTCTACGCTGAGGCGTCCCAGACGGTCTATGCTATTGTCATAAGCGGCGAGCACTTTCTGCATGAGTCCTACGGCCGAGTCCTCATCGTTTCCCGAGCCTATAAGAATAGCAAGGAGCTCAGCGTTGGTCAACGCCTGAGCTCCTTTGCTTATCATCTTCTCGCGAGGGCGATCTTCTTCAGCCCAGCGATTGATTGTCAGTTTGTCCATTATTACATCTTCACACGACCTACGTATGAGCCATCGCGAGTGTCAACCTCAACGAACTCACCTTCGGTGATGAAGAGGGGCACGCGGATCTCAGCGCCTGTCTCCAGTGTGGCGGGCTTGAGTGTGTTGGTTGCTGTGTCACCCTTGAGGCCGGGCTCGGTGTAGCTGATCTGGAGCACTACCTTTGTGGGAAGCTCAGCGTAGAGCACAGTGTCGGTAGATGCATCAGATACCACCTCGACAGTCATTCCCTCTTTGAGGAAAGCAACGCCTGTGATAAGCTCCTTAGCAATGGGAGCCTGGTCGAATGTCTCGTTGTTCATGAAGATGAAGTCCTCACCCTCCTGGTAGAGATACTGGTAGGGACGACGCTCTACGCGTACATCCTCGAGCTTCTCACCGATGTTGAAGCGGCGCTCCAATACGTAGCCATCAACCACGTCCTTGAGTGTGGTACGCATGAAGGTGTTACCCTTACCAGGTTTTACATGAAGGAAATCGATACAGAAGTACAGCTTTCCGTCCATGCGGATGCAAGTACCTTTCTTGATGTCTTGTGCATTAATCATAACTTTGTCTCGTCTTTTATTTATACTTATTTATTACATTTCTGCTGTTTTCCGGGTGCAAAATTACAAGAAAACGGCAAAATGCCCAAATCTTTCGTATAAAAACAGCACATTTTTTGGTGATTTCAAAAAAAGTCCCTACTTTTGCAACCCGATTACGCAGCCTAACGACGAAAAGGGCGCTAAGACAAAGAAAAGAAAGAACAATAAAATAGTACAGAGCAATGAAAAGAACATTTCAACCTTCTCTGAGAAAGAGAAAGAACAAGCATGGTTTCCGTGAGAGAATGGCTACCGCTAATGGTCGTCGTGTATTGGCTGCCCGTCGTGCAAAGGGTCGCAAGAAGTTGACAATTTCTGACGAGTTCAACGGCAAGAAGAAGTAATTTCTCTCCGCAAAACAATTTATAAAAAGAGGTGACGTTTGTCACCTCTTTTTTTGTGTTTCATACAAGGGCTATTCCCATTGCAGCTAGTCTATTGCCTGCTTGTTATCTCACGTTGAATGCCAATACGCGTTCGCCTTCCAGGAATCCCTCCACGTGCTGTCCTATTTGCAGGGGGCCTACGCCTACAGGGGTGCCGGTGAAGATAAGGTCTCCTGTCTTGAGCATGAAGAATTGGCTCACGTAGCTCACCAGTTCGTCCACCCCGAAGAGCATGTCCACGGTATGTCCGCGCTGTACTGTGTGTCCGTCTATGTCGAGATGGAAATGTATGTTTTGCATGTGCGCAAAGCGCTCCACGGGTATGAAGTCGCCCAGCACGGCCGATCCGTCAAATCCCTTGCAGAGTTCCCATGGCAGCCCTTGCTTGCGGAATCGCTCCTGCATGTCGCGTGCCGTGATGTCTACCCCTACGGTGACAGCGTCGTAGTATCGGTGAGCAAATCGGGGTGCGATGTTCTTGCCCAGCTTGTTGATGCGTACCACTAGTTCGGCCTCGTAGTCAAATCGCTCGGCAAAGTCGGGGATGAAGAAGGGTTTCCCTCCTTTGAGAATGGCCGAGTCGGGTTTCATGAATATCACGGGACTTGGGGGCAGCGCCTCGTCACCATTGAGTTCCTTGTGGTGTTCGGCATAGTTCATGCCTACGCAGATAATCTTCATTGTGTGTGGGTGATAAGTTTTGTTATTGCAAAAGTAGTAAAAATCGGGGAATATCACTATCTTTGTCGCACTTAAATGACGATTCATCACATTATGGCAAAAGATAACGACTGGAAGAGCCGCCTGCAGGTGGTGTATTCTACCAATCCCGACTATAACTACGTTACCGACGACGAACCCGAGGTGGAGACCCTGCCCAAGCAGCAGCAGAAGCTGCGTGTGCAGATGGAGAAGAACCATCGTGGTGGCAAGACCGTAACCATCGTGCGCGGCTTCGTGGGTACTGACGATGACCTCAAGGCTTTGGCTAAGCTGCTCAAGACCCGATGTGGTGTAGGCGGTTCGGCTAAGGAGGGCGAGATCATTATCCAAGGCGACTTTAAGCCTAAGGTGGTGGAGCTGCTCCTCAAGGAAGGATATACGCAGACGAAGTGATGTGAGTCTTTTGGATGGTTGAACGATTAACGATTAACGTTGAACGATTAACGATGAACGTTGAACGATAAAAATCTGTGATGACCCGTAAAATCAGTGTCATCTGTGTTCGAAAAAAAACTAAAGGAATATGATTGAATATCTCAAAGGAGACCTCTCCGAACTTACCCCCACCACAGCCACTATCGAGTGTCACGGTGTAGGCTATCTTGCTAACATCTCGCTCAACACCTATACAGCTATCCAGAACCGTCCGCAAGTGAAGCTATATATCTATGAGGCCATTCGCGAAGATGCCTATGTCCTCTACGGCTTTGCTGACAAGCGCGAGCGCGAGCTCTTCCTCCTGCTCATCTCCGTATCGGGCATAGGTGGCAATACTGCCCGCACCATCCTCTCGGCCCTCAACCCCAATGAGTTGTGCGATGTCATAGCTTCGGGCAACGACAAATTGCTCAAGATGGTCAAGGGTATTGGTGGCAAGACCGCCCAGCGCATCATCATCGAGTTGAAAGACAAGATTGGCACCATAGGTGGCGATACCTCGAGCAGTGCTATAGGTAGCACGCTCTTCGTGGATACCACGAGCGAGGTGCTCGACAGTGCCGTTGCCGCCCTTACCATGCTGGGCTATACAGCTGCCGCCTCACAGAAGGTGGTCAAGGCCATTGTCAAGGAGCAGCCTTCTGTTACCGTAGAGGCTGCCATCAAGGAGGCCCTTCGTCGCATGTAGCGGCTTCATTGTCCTTATCGGTGATTTTCTTGGGTGGTATACAATAATTGCCTCATCACTCCGTTTTTATATAACGTATGCGTATGCGACAGCCAAGGCTGTACGATAACGTTACCCCCTCCCCCTGCGGGGACTCCCCCTTAAAGAGGGAGAGTGCAGGAGAAAAAGATAAACAGACAGAGAGTGAGGCACGATATATACATACATCGATGGGTGGTGGCTATCTTGATGATGGTGGCCTCATTGTGTGCAGTGGCTCAGAATGCCGTTGGCAACTCACAACTCACAACTCATAACTCACAACTCAAGGACTCTGTCCGCTACGCCGTTTCCAAGACCTCACCCACCAACGAGAAGGACCTGGAGCGCAAGCCGGCCGACCTGCGCAATCCCGAGAACCTCACCACAGAGACCACGTATGACGAGAAGACCCACACCTACATCGTGGGCAACAAGATAGGTGACTCGTACCTCTCGGTGCCCCTGCTGATGACGCCCGAGGAGTATGCCGAGTGGAGCATGAAGCGCTCGCTCGACGCCTACTTCCGCAACAAGAACCAGGAGGAGTTTGAGAAGGAGGGCAAGAAGGAGAAGTTCGACTTCACCGACATGAAGTTCGACCTCGGCCCG
>JAFOYZ010000179.1 GCA_017424485.1 Bacteroidaceae bacterium | reverse complement strand
GACAGAGAATCCTACGGTGGCCGACCTCACCGAGTGTCCCGCTGGTATTTACATCATGCGTATACAATAGAAGGACTACAAGAAAGATTTCAAGATAATCCGTCTCTAAATACACATTTAACACGTTATTATTATGAAAAGACTCGTCACTATGGTGCTGAGCCTCATGCTTGGCGCATCCCTATTTGCCGACAATGAACTTGTTGTTGGCGATATCAACATATCTGCTACCGTTGACCAGATAGGCGGTGCCTCCATTACCATTCCTATCGAAGTGCCGGTAGGAGTCAATGACATGCAACCCAATCTGGCATTGGTATACAATAGCCACAGTGGATACGGTCTTGCAGGCTGGGGATGGGACTTGGCTGGCATATCTTCTATACAGCGAGCAGGAAAGACGCTCTACCATGACAGTATTGTCGAACGCATAAAATTTGACTATACAGACAACCTTCTGCTCGACGGAGAACGCCTGTTATTGCAGTCAGGAACAAACCTTAGACCCGGGGCTATTTATCGCACCGAACGTGAAAGTTTTAATCTTGTAGAGATGACCGATGATAAAGGTTTTACTGTTCAATCCAAGACAGGAGATGTCTCAACCTATGGCGACACATATAAATCGCAGCTAACTTATAACTATGATATTCCCCAAATATGGTTTCTGTCTAAAGTCGTAGATAATAACGGTAACTTTATTAACTACACATACAATTATAATAGATTTAGTGACGTCAACGACACCTACATCTCCAAGATTGAGTATTCAGGGGACATTTCAGCACCTACTACAAGCATAGAATTCGAATATGAGGATATACCGAACGAACGCTATATATATGTTGGTTCGAGTCGGTTTTCCAGGAATAAGATCCTAAAATGTATAAATGTAAAGAATTCCGGAAATCTGCTCTATTCTTACATACTGACTTATGATCATGCAGATGTGCAAAGTAAATTGATTTCTGTAATGAAGGTCGCAGCCAATGGCGACTACTATAATGCTACAGATGTTACATGGAATACTACTGGAACATCCAGTGAGGTGGTATCCAATGTTTCCATTTCACGTAAAGACGAGTTAATATTTGCTGACTTTACAGGTGATGGTTTAACTGACATTTTTAGCTACAAGAAAGAGGATAAGAATTGTATACTATACACGAATACAAGTACAGAAAATGCTGTTAGTTTCAGTTCTACATCTTTTTCTTCGGTAGAGAATCTCACAGAAATAAAGGTCCTTGATTACAATGGTGACGGTCGCAAAGATCTGGCAGGAATATATGACGATACTCGTATAACTTATTTGATATCTAATGGAACAACATTTAATACCACATCTAACTATATAAGTGCCCCTCAAGAGGGCTTCAGCGTTGGAGATTTTGATGGAGACGGCTGCGATGAAATTATACCTACAGGTGTTAATAAAATGTACCAATACAATGCTGATGTGGTACCATTTACAGGCATCGCTACATGGTCAAACTCTAGTAGTTTCATACATTCCATGTCAAAGAATAATGCCCCCTTGGATTTCAACGGAAACGGGAAGACGGATTTGTTGATTTTTACAGATGCATACTATTATATATATGAATTCGATGAATCCACATCTAAATTCAAGCAGATTGGTTTAGAGGTTCTGAATAGTATGGTAGAAAACTTTCTTTCCTTCAGTAAATTCTATTTTGGAGATTTCAATGGAGATGGTTCTACGGACTTTCTTCATTTGGGTTTTGAATCGCCAGACGATTACAGAATTATGGCACGTGTGTTCGTGTCAAGAGGAGGACAATTAGTGGAAGAGATGAAACAACATATTGGCTATACCGAGATTTTTGTCAATGACTTCAACAATGACGGTATCTCGGACATTGCATACTTAGCAAATATAGATGGAATTGCTCATTTGTATGCAGGCATTAACAATTGTGATGAGTTTGTGATATATGACCAAACCTTCAATACTCCCCCTGCAGACTTTAATACGTTTTTCTTTGAGGACATACGTGGAACAGGGCGTGCTGATTTTGTCATGTTCAACAACAAAAGCAAAATTACAACTAAACAGGTGTTTACCAATAATCCTATGCTCGTCGACAAAGTCACCGATGGCATGGGCAATACCTATGATTTTACCTACAAGTCCATAGCAAACAGCAATGTATATACCAATACTCGGGTTGGTGGTGGAGGTGTATTGCCTCTTGTAAGTCCGTTTTATGTCGTTTCTGATTACACGGCTCCTTACACCTCACTTTCCTATCATTACAAGAATGGTCGTTACCATACGCAAGGCAAGGGCTTCTTTGGCTTTGAAGAGGTGACAACTACCGACAATCTCAATCAGACACGCAAGAAAGACATTTGCTATCTCACTACAGCACATTTGTGCTACTATCCCTACAGTACAACAACCACAACGCTGGATGGCGACACCATATCCTATCTGAAGTACCGATATACCGTACGTGAGATGGGAGGCAAACGTATATTTCCACACCATTCGGGGTACGAATATACCGACCACCTTACAGGCATCAAGGAAACGCTGGTAAGCCTCTATGACAACAACGGCAATCTTTCCAGTGCAACCAAGACGCGAGGTGACTGGAAAGAAATCTCACAATACCAATATATCAATGCAGGCTCTTGGTGCCCCAACAAAGTCAACAACAGTCTCATTTATAATACATATAATGGTGGAACATCTCCATATCGCCGTACTTTCTACAAATACGACAACCGCGGCAACCTCACCCGTCAGACCATAGATACATTGTATACGGATACATATCGACTGGTCAAGCAGTTCATGTACGATAGTTTCGGTAATATCACGAAGGAGATAGTGTCTGGTAGTGGACAGACACGCACACGTACTTATACATATTCGACCGATGGACGCTTCCTTCTCACTTCTACAGATGAACTGGGACAGACCACAACCAATACCTATAATTCCGATTGGGGAACCCTACTTACTCAAACGACAAATGCAGGTGTCACCAAGAATAGCTATGACTCATTCGGCCGTTTGTGGAAGGCGATAGCTCCCGACAGCGTAGTATATACTATATCCTCGCAATTTGTTTCCGGTGTTCCCAATGTACGATATATGGCACATGAGACACGTACCAATAGTTCGCCTGTCACAATATATTACAATGCTGCAGGCAAACCATTGTTCATAAAGAAGATGGGGCATAATGATAGGCAGATATATACAGCCTATACATACTTCCCCAACGGACAGGACAAACTTATATCCGAACCCTATTTCAGCACAAGCATAACGGCAGCAGCCTCGCAGACATTCACGTCGGACAACGCTACACTCTATACATACGATGAATGTCAGCGTCCCAGTCGCATGGAGAGTCCTGAAGGCACTACGTTTTATACGTACAATGGTCTGAACACAGCTGTCAACACTCCTACCATCAATAAAGCCATCAAGCTTAATTCATCGGGCTTTACGGAATATGAACAAGTGGGTGCCGCTTTAATGCCACTTGCTGAAAGACCGGGGCTGATACCTCTATACAAGAGGGTCTACTATACCTACTATTCAACAGGAAAGGTCAAGTCCGCGACTCCCGATGGAGGTGCTACTGTTACAATGCAATACGATGTGCAAGGCAATCGCACCAAACTCATAGATCCCGATGCGGGCACTATCACCAATACCTATAATGCATTTGGTCAGGTGCTCACCCGTTCACAAAACGTACATGGGGGCACTCCTGTAGTGACTGCATACAGCTATGATGCAAGCAATGGTCGACTTAAAAGCGAAACTGCTACAGGCGATACAGTCATCACCACTACATATTCCTATAATAGCACATTTAAGGATAAGCCGTATAAAATTAATGGCGATGGAGGATATTCCTATTATATGTACGATGATTTTGGAAATGCAACGGCCTATCAAAAAAGTTACAAGGGTAAAACTACTCGTCTCAGGAGCTATTATGACAAGAATCTTGTCACAAAGAGTCAAATGGTTCTTGCTAACAGCTGGGTGTATTACACATACGATGCCTATGGCAATATGACAACGGAGAAGTTCAACACCACTTTGGCTTGGGAACTTTTAGAGCAGAATGCCCGGGGTCAAGTGGTGCGCGAGCGGAAGGGCGGTGTAGTCACTACTTATACATACGACAACTGTGGCCGCATAACCTCTATTGTAGCACCCAATATCGTAAGTCTGCATTATACGTATGACATACATGGGAATGTCTTGACCAAGACCGACGCTGTCAACAACCAGAGCATAGAATACACCTACGACCACCTGATGCGCCTTACATCATGGACTGTAAATGACAATGATACGCAATCTATCACATATGATGCCGCTACAGGTAACATCATCAGCAAGAGCGACCTTGGCACATCGACCGAGTTCAGCTACAGCAGCTCATCGAAGCCTCATGCACTGCGTGGTGTAAGCGGTATCACAGGTACAGATTGGGGCGTAGCGGATATATCCATAGACTACACAGATTTCAGCAAGGTGAAGTCCATACAGTGTGGGACGGATAGCTACGACGTCTTCTATGGTGTGGAGAAGGAGCGCTTTCGCACACAAAAGACCGTATCGGGAGCTACTACCATCCGCTATTATATGCCCAATCATGAATTAGTGGTCGATTCGCTTGGCCATGAGACTTATATTATCTACCTTTGCAACGGATCGATAGCTGTCTATGACAAAGCGGCCGGCGCCAAGACGCTCTATCATGGCTACTACGATGCCCAGGGTTCTTTGATAGCATTGACAGACAACTCCGGCAACGTTCTTGCCCGCTATGCCTACGACCCGTGGGGCAAGCGTGTGGGTACTGCTAATTGGGCGTATAGCCCCACCTATACCTCTACGCTCAATATTGATCGTGGCTACACCATGCACGAGCATCTTGATGAGTTTGACCTCATCAATATGAACGGCCGTGTATACGACCCTGCCGTGGCACAGTTCCTCTCGCCCGACCCCTACATACAGGATGCTGGCAACTGGCTCAACTACAACCGCTATGCGTATTGCTACAATAACCCAACGCGGTATGTGGATCCTGATGGAGAGTGGGTGCATATTGTAATCGGAGCTGTTATCGGTGGAGCCATTAATGTTTGGGCAAACCAAGATGCCTGCGATGGTATAGGTCAAGTAATGGCTGCTTTTGGCGCAGGAGCTTTAGCTGGTGGCCTGACCGCAGCAACCGGTGGAGCAACATCGGGGTTGTTGGCTACTGCTGGAGCTGGAATCGCATCTGCAGCTATTGGTGGCGCTGCAGTGTCTGGAGTAAATAGTGTTATATCCCAAACAGGTGAAGGATTCTCTGGAAATATCAATTGGAGAAGTGTGGGGACGTCAGCTATGAGTGGAGCAGTCTCTAGTGGAGTAAGTGCTGGGGTCTCTGTTGGAATGTCGGGTTTCCTTGCCAATAAGTTTTCATACTTAAATAGTACACCAGCTTTGAAGGCAGGACTGAAAGAAGCGGTTGCGGGAAGTGTTGGTGAGTATTTCGGGGCTTTCGCAGGAAGTCTTGTTGTCCCAAAATCTTTTGAACAAGCTAATTCGGAAATGTTAAATGCAGCTAAATGGGGAGCAATTTCAGGCTTTACAACAGGGTTTATGACAGAAGGTATAAAGCAACTTAGTTTGGGGACACCCAATAAACAAAAAAGCAATAATTCTATAGAAGCGCAGCTGGAGAATCAACTTAATTCTGTAAGAAACGATTATTATAGAAATGAGTACATTCAGATGGATATTGATTATAAAATAGATATGCATTTTACCCCATCGTTTAGTACCGATTCTTATGAATATTATATAATTCCAACTACAGATCCCAATACGATAAAAATTATTAATCCAGAGAATCCTTTAAAATAGCAGAAATTGTCGTTTTTAGTTATAAATTGTAAATGAGATGTAAATATGAGATTTTTATCGCCATTCCTATTGTTGATTATCATATTGCTGTCCAGCTGCAATACAGGAGAACATCTTGTCAGAGTTCGCATGTCTGATAAATTCTCCGTGGTTGCATCACCTGAAATGGTGCGAGTATTTACCGACGGTGAGGCTGCACCTGATTCCAGTAGGGTTATCGGTGAAGTGTGGACTGCCTATGAACCTACAGCCAAAAAGATAACATACGACAGTACCTTGAATATAATAAGAAGTACGGTCAGCTCTTTTGGAGGTAACGGGTTCTATGTGCTGGAGCATCGGAGGCCTAATCATTTAGATGCTATGAACCATTATGTTGATGGTATAGTATTGCTCACGGAAGATACTACTATATACAATCGGACAAATAATCCATTCAGCATGTTGTATGCAGAATACAATGCCGAGCTGAAACGCGAGCGTGTCAGCCCACACTATTTGCATATAGATGCAGGGCTTTCTTTTCTAGTGGATGAGCAACCAATGATAAACGAAACTGAACCGATCATTAATGGTACTCTGAAACGTGGTGTAGGGTGGAATGCTTCGTATACCTATCTAGTGCCCTATAGCCTTTATGGATTTGGTGTAGCTTATAGTGGTCACCTCGCAAATGCAACGGTAGCAGAACGCAATGGTTCTACAAAACCAGCCTACAATGTATGTAACACGATACATAGTGTAGCCCCCATGATATCTATGTATGGTTGTTCGAAGAGGTCTCTTTTTGTGGCGTCTTTAGGTCTCGGTTGTATGTGGAACATCGCTGATTGGGACTATTTCGAAGCACATGATAAAAGGAGTGTGGAGGTGGGTTTAACTCTATACGTCTCCGCGGAATATGAGTATCGTATCACTCAAAATTTTGGAATATCGGGACGTCTTTATCTGAATCAACTATCGGATAGCAATGGTGATGATAAACCGGATATCATAAATGGGGGAGGTTCACTCGGCATCAACTACCATTTCTAATGATACACTTGTAGAATATAATAGAAATATATACTTTTGTCGCACATAACCAATAACACATACATTATGAAACGCACACTTTTATTTCTTGCGTGCTTGATGGGCATGACATTTGCCTTCGCACAGACCAGCCTGCAGGACGTAGTTTACTTGAAGAACGGCTCTATCATCCGTGGCGACATCATTGAGATGGTGCCGGGCGAGACGGTAAAGATAATGACAGCCGACGGCAGTGTGTTCGTACACAACTTTGCCGATGTGGAGAAGTTCACCAAGGAGCAGCCGACGAGTGCCGTACAACTATCTGCCAACGCATATAGCGTGGAGAAGAAATCGCCATGGCTATCGGGCGTCCTCTCGCTCTTCATACCAGGCTTGGGACAATTCTACAATGGAGAGAACCGTAAGGGATGGGTTGACTTGGCTACAGGCTTAGGCGGTGTGGCCGGCATGTACACTGGAGCCTATATGGTAGTCTGGGGTACCGAGTATGAGTATCAGTTCAACGAACCCAAGGATGGGATGATTATAACTGGCACCGTGCTCATGCTTGCTGGTATGGGCGTGGCTCTTGTCAACGGCATCCACTCCATCGTTGATGCAGCAAAGTCCTCGAAGCGCATCAATGCCGAGAACGGCTATGTGATGTACCGGATCAACGACCGTTGCGCCTTCGGCATGCAACCCTCGATAGCGTATGAACGCCCGCAATACCTGCAGGGAAGCAAGCCCGAGCTCTCGGCTGGCATGAACTTCAAGCTGACATTCTGAGACTGCGATTAACGTTGAACGATTAACGTTGAACGATTAACGAACGACCGCCGAGTTGCGTGCATGAAACGCGGGCGGTACATGCATGTACCCAATCTCGTGCATGCATGTGATGGATTTGCCGCGTGCATGACATTCAATTCACAATTCACAATTCACAATTCCGCAGCGCAGCGAGAGCAGAGTCAAGCTTCTTGGACTAGCCAAGTGCTGGGCAGGTCTTGAACTATGCCGAGCCAGCAAGGAATCTTAATGCGGAGCATTATAATTCACGATTTTTCGATGAAAAGGGCGTTTTCTGAGGATTCACACCATT
>JAFOYZ010000178.1 GCA_017424485.1 Bacteroidaceae bacterium | reverse complement strand
GTCCTGTTATGAGTTCCACACCACTCCCCAGCATAAAGTCTGCCTGAAAAAATAGTGCCCCCTCCATGGCCTTCTGCAACTGCTGAGGAGTATGAGCCTCACCATACGAGCCCGTTATCTGTGGCGCTTGAGGAGAGATGACATGATGCATCACCTCGCCACCAAAAGTAAAGAATCCACGTGCAGCTATATAGCGCTGCTCGCTCTTAGCTCCTATCGTGTGGATGTTTGCCGGCAGCAAGACTCGGCTATCGGTCTGTGTCACCTCGAGGTCGCTTAAGTATGCTGAATAGTAGAGGCGGTTGTCCATGGAAAAGCGCCCCACATCGTGTTTCCAACGGAGCGAAGCGGTCTGGTTGGCCCACACAAGACGTGAATGTAGTTGAAAGGAGGACACCTCCATAGCTGCACGATCGCGCCCTTGAAAGAAGTCGACCGAGAGAACATCACGCACGGTAGGAGTATAGTGGAGGGTGGCATTGATGTCGTGAAAACAATAGCGTAGATTATCGCTTCCTAATTGCGAGTTGACTAACCCATCGTATAACAAGTTCACATTGGAGTAACGCCCCGAGAGGATGGCTCCTACTTTCTTGCCCAAAGGGAGACGCAAAGAACCTTGAGACGTCAGCATCCCGAGGTCGACATCAGCACCCAAGGTTGTCGGCACAGAGTCAGCCGTAGACATACCCACCTCAGCACCGAGTCGATTGGCCGTGGTGACTCCCATAGTCTTATTGAAAACCGCGTGACGGAAGTGAGTGCTGTTGAACGTGGAGAAGAACCCTAGCAAATGCATGGGATAATACACAGGTACGCCATTGACGGTCGTATAGTTATGACTATTGTTGCATCCTTGCACAAAGATGCCCCCAGTGTTTTCTGATACAGTCTGTACACCAGGGAGCAACTGAATATTACGCAATGGATCGGCCATAGGCATACCCTTCATAGACTCGATGACCCAATAGGTTTTCCCCAACACACGATATCTGACACTAGACTGACGCATCTCCTCTACAACCAACTCATCTATTGAGTAGGCAGACAAACTATCGCTCTGTGCATATAGTAATATGGCACAGAGCGACAGCAACGATAGGAATATGCGCTTCATTGAAGTTTCAGATATTTCCTATTTGAGAATATCAACAGTGATTAAAAGTATCTCTCAAACATCCTCTCGAAATCATCACCCAAATCTTCGATGGCCTCTATCAGATCGCCAAAACTACTCTCAGTGAAATAGTCCTCAAAACTATAGCGACTATCGTCAACGGCAAATACAAGTACTGGACGTACAGCGAAATAGGTGTAGTCATCCCAATAGTCTTCATACTCATAAGCCTCGAGTTCCACCTTGGCTTGCACGGTCTTCGTATTATCGTAGTGTACGAGAATACTGTAGGCATCGTTTAACTGATTCACATTACGCTCAAATTTTTTGAAATCTTCTGCCTCTTCAATATCTATACATGCGTCATATATATCGTCGAACTGATTGCACTTTCCTACAATCTGTACCTTACCCATGATATCAATATACATTGAAAGTTCCTTGAATATGGTAGCATCTATTTCGATCTCCGAATCACCATCCTCTTTGGCTACATCATTCACCAGTTTGATATACTTGTCAATATCGGCACTCAACGCACCTTCGACCATCAACAAACTCTTCCCATCAATCTTAACACCTATACTTGCATTAATTCCCATCTTTGTAGCAGTGCTCTTGAAGGTCTCTTCATAACCATTTACAGTAAGGTTTGCATCGATGTTCAGATTGGTATAGTCGAGATTAATGGAATAGGTATACTTGTCTTCATAACCTGACCATTCATAATAGCCGACATCATACCAATCAGATTCGTACCATTCTCTGTACTCTATCCACTCGGTATATCCATCATATGCCCCTTCAAAAGCCAAATCACTATTTACGGTCATATCAACAACAGCATTACCATTGCATTTCACCGTAAAGGTAATCTTTTTGGGGACATCGAGTATATACTCATCATCGTAAATCCATGTATCACTGGTAACAGTTCCGTCGTCAGGACCACCTTCATATTCTTCTTTGTCAATATTCTTATCATATACGGTCACATGGATACGTGCAGTTTCCTTGCTGCCCTTGAGCGTAGCCACCCATTTCTGATTATGGTCATCGACAAACTCTACCTCCAGGCGGTCAGTTATATTCTTGTCATAGACCCAAAGATCGTATCTTGTATCGGGCTTGAATCCTCCATACAGATCTTTCAATCCAGCCTTTAGAGTAGAGGTATAGATATGTTCTGCACTTTTAGACAACATGGCACCTTGCTGCGCAATATCCAGACTTATTGCCAACAAATCACGGATAGCAGATATAGGATTGTTCTTTCGTACAGCAGCATAGTAGTCCTCGTCATAACCAGACTCCTGATAGAGTTTCTCCAAATTTTCCAAATAATCCTCATCAATTTCAAAATCACCATACTCCTCATCAATAAAGGCAGCTACATCAACAAGGTTTTCATGAGCCCCACTCTTAATAGAGTTCACAAACTCAAGACCAACCTCCTGAAGATGTTTCTTTTGTGCAGAAGGAGCAAGTTCCTCCATCGTACCATCCAACTCAGGCTCAACAGTACCGATTTCGGGATTCTTGTCACATCCTACCATACCTAAGGCAAATAGCCCTACCAATAAATAACTCTTTTTCATAATACAACCTATAAAATTGTTTTATAATATTACCTAAAAATAACTCTATAATACGATTCTAAAAAATGCTTTCCCCATTTGACTATTCTAATTGAAAAACAAGATGGCCTGTCATTTATAATATTTACACAAAGGCAACATACATAAATGCAAGAAATAGCAATAATATACTAACAGCATAGCTATGCCATTTACATCTATCGCAAAGTTAGCAATTTTATCCGTACTATCTTCGAGAATCACAAAAATATTTATCCAATCAGCCAATTTATCATTATTCATCTCATCTTTCCCCAAATGCAAATAGCGATTGAAGCAGTTCCTTACCTTGGGTAGAATATATAAATCACTTTACAGCCTCTTCACACGAAAGGATAAAGCCATAGCTGTATGGTTTGTTTGCATCTATGGTATACTTCTCCAAAGTTTGCGCTCCCCATCCATCATTACAACCGACACCATGAATATGGAGGTCGATGTTCACATTGATAAAATCTCTGTCTGGAAGTTCAAAGGGATGTCCGGCCTTTTCTAGATCTTCCTCCATCCAAGGCCATGCTCTGAAACAAAGAGGTTGAAGGCCCTCTACACGCACATTATAGTTACCATCTGAGAAAGTCATCCATCTGACATCGCAACGATTACCATTTTCCTGCGGTGCAGGATAGTTGACTACAAAGTCATCGAGTGCCAACGAATACTCTCCTATAAACTCTGAGGATTTTCTGTCGGGATAATTTTCATGCACCCCTCTTCCATACCATGTAATCTTATCCATGGCTGAGCTCAGCAGCATCTTCATACCAAACTTGGGCATGAGCGGCAGTCCTTCTTTCGCAGGGAAATAGTCTGCCAACACGAGAAGTTTACCATCTCCATTAATCTTGTATGTCAAGCAGTACTTTGCCCCAATCTCCATCTCCATCTCAAAGACCAACACGATACTTCCATCCTGCTCGAAGACGTTAGATGCAATCATCGTCATAGCCTCACCTGCATGTTTCCACTGACCCAATCGACGATTGTAGTTGTTGTGCTTTTGATTCTCTGTTGCCGGTTTCCAGAAATAGGGTTTGAGAGGTTCACGCAATAACTCGTTATCTGCATACTTCCATGATATCAAATGACCTGTAGCCTTGTCAATGCTTACGATAGCGTTACCTGCAGTGACCATATAGTAACTGCCAGACTCCTCAATAGACGGAGTAGATAGACCTGAATGGAATTTTATCGCAGGTCTTTCAACAAGTAGGAACTGCTCCTTTGCTATGGTGAAACCCGCATCAGCCCATATCGTAGGACGACGAAGACGGGCATACACATTGAGGAATACTTCGCCTTGTGTGGCGTCATAAGCCGGAATCTCAAGAATCTCATTCGTATTGATTGGCTGCTCGCTGGCATATACCACCTTACCGTCATCGACAAATTCATAATAATAGTCAAATTCGTCAGATGAGGTAAAGCAATAACTGTTGATGACCTGTATATTGCTTGACGAGACTAACTTAAAGTTAAGATACTGATTGACCTTCTGCACCTCATAATACTGGGGGTGAGGCACTCTGTCGGCACGTACAATGCCATTGAGGCAGGTAGTTGATGAATGCGGATGATCACCATAATCTCCTCCGTAGGCAAAGTATTCGTCTGCTTGGAGTTTCAGAGAGAAGGGGTCGTCACCATACTTCTGTATGTTAGTATCGCGCTTCTTGGCAATGCCATGATCACACCATTCCCATATCACAGCACCAAAGTTGCTGGGGTCGGCATCGATAACCTCGGCATAATCCTTGTAGTTGCCAAGTGAATTTCCACCCGCATAAGCATATTCCCTCATAAAGAAGGGTTTATCGGTAATCTGGCGAGCCAAAATTGCCACCCTATCGGGATGAATATATCCATCATCATAGAAATCAGATATTTCACGATCAGTATCACTGAACACGAGTCTCGTAGAGTCCATCGCACGAACCTTCTCGGCCATCGCCACAGAATTGATACCTTGCCCACCTTCATTGCCCAGCGACCAGATCAATATGCAAGGCCAGTTCTTATCTCTGGCAACCAACGACTCAGCTCTATCCAGGTGTGCCTTTGTCCAATCAGGATTATCGCCCAGTTCCCGATTTCTTAAACCATACTCATGGCTTTCCTGGTTAGCCTCATCCATAACATATAGCCCATATATATCACACAGTTCATAAAACAACGGATCATCTGGATAATGCGACGTCCTTATCAGGTTGATATTAGCCTGCTTTATCATCTTAAGGTCAAGTTCCATAGTTGCCCTGTCCATCGTACGCCCTGTACGGGGATGAAACTCATGCCTGTTTACCCCCTTTATCTTTATGGGCTTCCCATTATAATAGATGACCTCACCTCTGATCTCGACCTTTCTGACCCCCAAGTGATTGGTGAAGTGCTCAAGACACTTCCCGTTGCTGCTCAAGGTAATATCTACATGATAAAGATTGGGCTTTTCTGATGACCATAAAGAAGGATTATCAAGAATAAGTTCGACATCTGCACATGCTTTGTCACCAGAGACTATCTTCGCTATATTCTTCACTGCGGTGTATGACACTTCCTTTCCCTTCTTGTCCTTTCCACTAACGTCAACCTTCAATTCGAGGTTCTTCCTATTCTTGTTTGACAGGTTGGCTAGCTGGAAGTTGAACTTAGCCACCGCTGTAGTGAAGTCCTCATCAGGTATAGCCGTAATTACATAGTCGGCAATGTGCACATTGGGCCTAGTCCATAAGTCTACAGAACGGAAAATACCCGACAGACGCCACATATCCTGGTCTTCTATGTAGCTTCCATCTGAATATGAATACACCTCTACAGCAAGTTTGTTGTCACCTTCCTGAATATATGGAGTGATATTGAACTCTGCGGGCGACATCGAATTTTCGCTATACCCTACCCTATGTCCGTTTACCCAAACATACATCGCTGACTCAACCCCTCCAAAATGCAAATAATACGTCTTATCTTTCATGGACCCTTGTACCTTGAACGAGGTCACGTATTGCCCTACAGGGTTTCTGTTTATATATGAATAGTAATGTGTTGGTGGCTCAGACATCACACGAGGCTGATCTTTCTTGAACGGCAAAGTCCAGTTGGTATAGATAGGTATGCCATAACCCTGCATTTGCCATTCACCAGGCACCACTATGTCATCCCATCCAGATACATCAAGGCTAGGATCATAGAAATCAACCATTCTTTGCTCCGGACGCGGATACCAACGGAATTTCCAAATTCCATCTAATGACTCACATTCACCGCACGAATAACGCTCTGAAGGTAATGTAAGATTTGCATGATAAGGCTCCTTATTGATGCTTATAACCTGAGGATTCTCCCAATCATTAATTTCCTGGCTATGAACGGCATATCCAATACCGAGCATTAAAAACAAAAATACAACCTTTTTCATATCCATATAGTAGAAGTTATTAGCACATATCGTAACCTATATTATTGATTATTGTCCAATACAATAGATAACGACAGAAATAAGCCTCTCTTAAGCTATACAACGATTATTATCGTTTATGAGCCACGAATCAATAATCGTAATAAGTCCAATAGGTATTGCCAAACTTGCGTTTAGAGAGGTTCTTGGCTATAATTGCATCGTCGGCATATTGTCTCTGAAGGGTTTGATAGTCAGAGAAGTGATTCACAATGGTGGTATCAGCAACAAAGGCGACTGGTGTGTCGGGGTTTTGGTCATTGTAGAGGAGCAGTGCCTCTTGATAATGCACAGGCAACTGGCCATCGGCCTTTGCCAAGGGCGAGGCCTCACGAGCAAAGGTCTGCAAATCCTTTTCGAGCAGCAAGGCTGCAAGATAGAGGTCACGATAGATAGCCGAATCTGTCTTATGATACATACGCTCAGCAAAGGCACGCCCTGACTCACCGCCATAGGCTTCGGCACCCAGATGGTCATAGAATGTGCGAGAGCCATAGCGATCGGTCTGACGGGTGTACTTGTTATATATCAACCCATCGGCGCCATAGGGTTGTGGATAATGGAACATGAGATCGCCCAACCGGCCAGTCTTGGCCATAGCGAGATTGCGAAGCGACGTGAGTGTAGCATTGCTATCATCGGAACGACGGCCAATGGACAACACCTCTTCATACTTATCATCGTGCACATAATGCCAAGCAGCAAGCTCCATATGTGAGGTGGGGACATTGTTACTAAGTTGCGCTGTGAGGATAAATAGAATATTGAATGTCAGGAGATTGGGCCAGAGAACACCAAAATAGTTTTTCTTACGGATATCATTGATATTGCGATTGGCCCATACGAGAAAGATATACAATAACACACATATGGGCACTCCCCACAACCACTTGACTGGAGTATAGAGCATGGTGCTCACATTGACATCGGTAACCAAAGCAAGCAATGTACACGACGGCAAATACGATACGGCTTCCCATCGGCCATGTAGCTTGGACATACGGTTAATACCCCATTGCATCAGCATCAACAAAAGCGTGATGATGAGTGCAGCCAAGAAGGCATTGCTACTGGTGACTCCGCGTGAGAGATAATCTTGCATCAACGCCAACAATTCTCCTTGGAATACATATATATATATAAAGGAGAACAGGGCAAACACTGCAGCACAAAACCACTGCATGCTCTTATCGTATCGTGTACGTTTACTCATTATAGGTCTTTCTATTCACTTATGGATATAAAAGCCTCCCCTATCCCACCAACGGAAGGATTTGGGGAGGCTATCGGATTCTTAATCAAGTTTTCTCAGAACGATGGCCGAGCGAGCTGGAATGTACAATCTCAGCCACTCCTTGCGATAGCGCTTGTGCACAGGATCAAAACTGGTGAAGTGCTTAAGGCTTGGATCAGTGAGTCCGTTGCCTCCAAACTCAGGACTGTCAGTATTGAGCACCTCCTGGTATGAACCACGGGGCACAAGCAGGCCATAACCATTGTATGATTTGGTGGGGCTGAAGTTGAAGACAAACAGCAGATCGTCGCGACGATAGGCCATAATCTGGTCGCCATCGTTGCAGTTGACCTCTACGACCTTGCTCTTCTCATACTTAGGCTGGCTACCTATGAGTTTGATCATCGCCTGGTCAAACTTACCGAGGTATTCGTAGCACAGCTTGTCGTTGTCGACAAGGCTCCATTGACGACGAGCATACTTGTAGCTCCATCCATTACCCTCACGTGGAAAGTCGATCCATTCGGGATGACCAAACTCGTTACCCATGAAGTTGAGGTAGCCACCGTTGATGGTAGAAGCTGTGAGCAGGCGTAT
Organism: Bacteroidaceae bacterium; assembly: GCA_017424485.1. Lineage (GTDB taxonomy): Bacteria > Bacteroidota > Bacteroidia > Bacteroidales > Bacteroidaceae > UBA1189. Next base: position 12,905 of record JAFOYZ010000178.1, on the reverse strand, counting down.
CATCTTATGCAAAGCAATACCTCGATGGGCCATATAGTTCTCATCACCCTTTTGGAAATGCCAGTACATATCAGAGTCCACGAGGCGGAAGATGATGGTCTTGTCGCCCACGAGTGCCTGGTCATGGCTCTCGGCATACGAGATGGTCTTCTCGTCTTGACGGCGGTTGGTCACCTCCCAGAACATGCTGGTAGGCTTCCAGTTCTCGTCGGTCTGCTCCTTGATGAGCTTGATCCAGTAGTCGGGCACGTTCATCGCCATGCGGTAGTCAAAGCCATAGCCGCCATTCTTGATAGGTGCTGCCAATCCGGGCATGCCCGATACCTCCTCGGCAATGGTAATGGCATTCTTGTTGAGTTCGTGGATAAGGTCATTGGCCAAGGTGAGATAGCAGATGGCATCGCCATCCTGATTGAGGTTATAGTAGTCGCCATAGCCGCAGAAGGCTTCGCCCAAACCATGACTGCGATAGAGCATGGAAGTAACGCCGTCGAAACGGAAGCCGTCAAACTTATACTCCTCCATCCAGAAACGGCAGTTAGAGAGCAGGAAGCAAACCACATCGTTCTTGGAATAATCAAAACAGAGCGAGTCCCAAGCCGGGTGTTCGCGACGATCGCCAGGGTAGAAATATTGGTTGGGGTCGCCAGCTTGATTGCCAATACCCTCAAGCACATTCTTTACGGCGTGAGACTGCACCATATCCATGATGACCGCAATGCCGTTGGCATGAGCCTCATCGATGAGTTGCTTGAGTTCCTCCGGTGTACCTTGACGTGACGATGCGGCAAAGAAGTTTGAAACATGGTAACCAAACGAGCCATAGTATGGGTGCTCCTGAATGGCCATAATCTGAATGCAGTTGTATCCAGCGGCAATCACGCGTGGCAACACATTCTCACGGAACTCATTATAGGTTGACACCTTTTCTTCCTCACCTGACATGCCCACATGGCATTCGTAGATGAGCAAGGGTGATGTATTGGGCTTAAACTTCTTCACCTTGAACTCATAGGGGGTAGGCTCCCACACTTGTGCACTGAACAGGTAGGTCTTCTCATCCTGGACAACACGACGTACGTAAGCGGGAAGACGCTCGCCTGAGCCGCCATCCCAATAAACCTTCAACTTATAATAATCTTCGTGATGGATAGCTTCAGCTGGTAAGTTCACCTCCCAATCTCCATGTCCATTCAGTCGGGTCAGCTTGTACTCCTCCTTCTCCTGCCAATCGTTGAAGTCACCTATAAGATATATCTCCGTAGCGTTGGGCGCCCACTCACGGAATGTCCAACCCTTCTTAGTTTTGTGCAAACCATAGTATTTATGACCAGAGGCCACATCTTTGAGTTTCTTGGCACCATTGTCGGTGAGTTCGTTCTTACGACGTACGTAGTAGTCATAGCGTCCCTGAATCGCGGGTTCGTACGGTTCGAGCCACGGATCGTTTTCTATAAGTTTAAGCATAACATTTCATAAATTGTAAATTATGATTTCTGAATTCTGAATTGCCAACATATCAGGTCTCTTTTCAAGAATCGACTCGGCTTTATACAAAATTCAATCTTCACAATTCAGAATTCCACATTATTTCTTCACTTTGATAATAATCTTCTTTAGTCCTGTAGGAGTAATGCCTGGGGCATGTCCGTCAGAGGGGAAGAAAAGAGTAAACATACCAGGTTTGACGGTGAGGTAGTCGTCGGCCAGACCTTCATAGAGTGTAAGGTCTTTATTGACATCATATTCTGCTTCGGGAAGGTCGGCACGTTGGGTATAGCCCATCTGCTCAACGTCTGTCAGTGGTATCTGTATATCGATGTACTCATTATGCGTCTCGAGCTTTGCCTCTTCCTTGGTCTTGGGACCAATCTCATTCACATTGACAATCAACTCATTCTCTACAAGAACGATCTTCCCTGGGGCAAGGGTCTTAAGGTCGGTGGATTCAATGTAATCGATAGCTTGTGCAAACAAAGGGTTAAGCGAAGCATAGTCGCGTAAGTTTTTCAGATTGTCTATTACCATGGCTTTAGTTTTTTGAGGTTATAGTTTATAGTCTTATTTTATTCTTATAGGATTATATTCGCAATAGTGCAAATGTAAGTATTATCTTCTAACCATCCAAATATAAGGTCTGAAAAAGATGATATAATATGCAGGTTTAGATATCACACAATCGTCCTTGCCATGTATTACGCTCCTTCATCCTACGACGTAATCGCTCTACGAACTGATAATTCTTTAATCCCCAGTCAGGAGCAATCAATAGTGAGCGAGGCGATTGAGATATGAAACGCTCGAAAACGACTGTCGAGGGTATACGCTCTACATAGTCAATAACGGTCTCGATATAGTCTTCCACATCGTATAGACTAAAGGCATCAGGATTCTCGGCATATTCACGCGCCATATGCGTACCTTTAATCAACTGAAGTTGATGCAACTTAAGCATATCGAGCGGAAGTGAAGCTATAACCGAGGCCTGACGCAAAAGTTCGGCACGATCTTCACCCGGAAGCCCCAAGATAAGGTGTCCTCCCGTCAATATACCTCGCTCGTGAGTGCGATATATGGCATCCACTGCCGTAGCAAAATCGTGTCCACGATGGATACGATGCAGCGTTTCGTCATTGGCACTCTCAATGCCGTATTCAACCATGAGAAAGGTCTGACGATTGAGTTGTTCGAGATAATCAAGCAATGAATCGGGCATACAATCAGGACGCGTACCTATCACCAACCCTACGACTCCATCAACAGACAAGGCCTCCTCATACATGGATTTAAGTCGCTCCAGTTCACCATAGGTATTGGTATATGCCTGAAAGTAGGCCAGATAGCGCATATCAGGATATTTATGCGCAAAGAACTGCATCCCATCAACAAGTTGCTCAGTAATGCTCTTATCGGGTTGGCAATACTCAGGATTAAACGTCTGATTATTGCAATATGTACATCCTCCTACCCCTTTCGACCCATCGCGATTGGGACAAGTGAAACCTGCATGAATAGATATCTTCTGCACCTTGCCCTCAAAATATTTGCTCAGAAAGGTTGCAAAGTCGTAATATGGACTCTTATGGTCTTGCATAACGGTGTAAAGGTACAAAAAAGCGAGCGAAATATAAAATTTACTTCAATATTTCTCTGCAAGGGCCGAGTAGCCTCATGGTCTGACACAATGGTTAAATAATGATTGCTACTACGGCTACGCATAAAAAACGAATCGCGGTGCCCCTTTCTCACGAGAGAGAACACCGCTTCGTTTTTGGCAAATAGTATTTTATAAATCAATTCTTACTGATAGTTCACGAAAGCAGCCTGATTGGGATTGGGGCCTTGAACATCGAAACGATGAATAGGAGTACCATCCTGTTCGAAACGATGCACTATGCCCGAAGAGACAAACTTATTCCCAGCCAGTCCGATAAAGAGTTCGCCATTATTCGGATTTACCTCCATCATATATACACTGTTGGTGGCTATCTCTACGGTATCGCCTTTAAGAAACGACTGATTACTTAATGTCGCCGTCGCAACGTCGTATGTAAAGAACGTATTGGTTGTCTCATACGTAGTCCAATCTGTTGCTGAGTAGCAAAGATACAATGTGCCGTCGTATGCCACAGCATGTGTAGCATTGGCAATAGTACGTGCTGTGCGACTCTCCACATCAATGCTCTGCACGTAATAGGGGCAGCGCCATTCTTCATCATACTGACCGTTGGCAAGCAAGTATACGCTATCGCCCGATACAACCATCTGTTGAGGGTTCCACTCTACGGTAATGGACGCAATAGAGTCGAACGTAGCCACATCGATTACAGTCACCGTATTGTCGTATCCCCAACCCGAATTGGCAACAAGAAGTTGTCCCTTATAGAGCACGATGTCCTCAGGATTCATTCCTACGGGAGCATAAGCTACAACCCTCAGGTCAGCAACGTGCATCTTGGCAACCCTACCACTATAGAGTGTCACATAGATATAGTCACCCTCAGCAGCCAGATAGCGCGGTTGACCCTCTTCGGGAGAAAACTCATAACGTGCCAGCTCACGACCTTCAAGGTCAAGCTTGGCCAAATAAGAGGAACCCGAGACAGAAACGTAGAGATGATCCTTGTGATAGAGGATATCCTGTCCCGTATCACCAAGATACTGTCCGTTTTGTTTGGAGTAATACTCACCTGTACACAAAAGACTGTCGGACTTATATGCCGTAATATCGGCATTGTTTGCTCCCCACAGCCCCTCGCAAAGGATAAAGACATCGGGACTAGAGACTACAGAATCATCCCCACCCAAGGGATATTCTTCAGGTTCGCAACTTGCAAGCACGAAGCCTGCCAAACAGGCGCATAATGCGCTACGATACACTTTCTTCATTGTTAATTTAAGTAAGAAAGTAAAACAAAATGTGTCCCTACGCATACTTTCCTCGAATACACGCGGTTTAACTGGTTTTGCAGGTCTTCTGACTCACCCTACACATCGGCCTTCCCAATGTCTTTTTATGGTTGAGAGTTTAGGGGTTAGGTTTAGGATATCAATCAACCTTCAACCGTCATCCATCAACTCTCATCGCTGACAGAACATCAGTGGCAATAGATTCGATGTGCAACACAAGGGTACACAGCAGCGGGACTGTTCAGGACTCTCACCTGATTCCCTTTTCATCCTTAGCCCGCAAACGGGGCATCAGGAACAAAACTGAAAGCAAAATTAGTGCAAAATTTCGATTAAGCGAAGATAATGTAAAATTATTTACATTGTTGAGCGCAAGAAATTTAGTTCAGGCGAGCGAAAAAGCAAGTTTCTTCTTGTTTTTTTCGAGCCGCAGCCTAATTTCTTCTTGCGACAGCAAGATATAGATGCATCATTCCAAGAATATACAATAGAAAGCTCCCCAATTCACTTAATGGGGAGCTTTCTAAACCTATTATATATAGGGTTATTTCTGATGTTGGTCGCGCAAGAGGTCGTTGACAGTCTTTACAGGATTAAATGTGGTAAGAGGCACCTCTACAAATATGGTATTCCAATCACTCATGGCACCATTCCAAAGACCTGGAAGTTCAAGAGCCTTGAGCGAGCGGCCACTCTTTGACTTTGACGAGATGAAACCAGTAGACTTATCTACATACTTGGGCAAATCAAACTTCTCTCCCTTATAATTCTTTATAGCACATACAAGATCAACGGGATTGAAGTGGGTACCCTCAAGAAACATGGCTTTCTTCACAGGATTATCCATATCTATCTGCGAGCTCTCAAGAATCTGCAAAGATACTGTGCCATCAGCATTGTATGCAAGGAACGGACCACCACCAGGTTCACCAACATTCTGTACCATTCCACATACGCGCATGGGACGGTTGAATTTCTTCTTCAGATAAGCTACCAGTACATCGCCTTTGAGGGTTTCGATTGCAGGATGCTTACAATATAGTTTATGTTCAAGGAAGTAGACCATCTCTTGTAATTCGGCCTCGGTGCAGTCACCCTCATCCAAACGTTGCAAATAGGCGAAGGTCTGAGCTTGAAGTGACACGAGCACACCAGCCAATAGTTTCTTATAAGTAACCGTGCTATCTTTAAGACGGTCAGGCACGACATTATCGATATTCTTAATGAATACAACGTCGGCATCCAAGTCGTTAAGATTCTCAATGAGAGCACCATGCCCACCGGGGCGGAACACAAGACTGCCATCGGTATCGCGGAAAGGATTGTTATCCTTATCAGCCGCAATAGTATCGGTACTTGCTTTTTGCTCAGAGAAGGCAATATCATACTTTACCCCAAACTCCTCTTCGTAGCGTGCAACGACAGCATCTACACGTTTTTTGAACAACTCACGATGCTCTGGTGACACGGTAAAGTGAACGTGGACGTTCTTATCTTCATCCTGAGCATAGAGCGCACCCTCGACAAGATGTTCTTCGAGCGGTGTGCGCACTGTATCATCAGCATAAAGATGAAAGAGCAGAAGTCCCTTGGGCAGTTGGCCAAAATTTAAGCCTTCAGGGTTGAGCAATGCAGCTACCACTTTTCTATGATGACTCTCCTCCATCAGTTCCTGTACACTTTTACCATACAGTTCTACACACTTTTCGTTCAAAGCCGAATAGAAACCGAAAAATTCTATATGATCAAAGAATACGTGCTCAAAATCTGTCACTGGTTCATCGTGACCACCTGTGAGAAACTCAAACAGGTTTTTGAACATGCGGCTCGCAGCACCTGATGCAGGAACAAACTTAACAATACGATGATTCGATTGGAGGTATTCGTTCCACTGAGCAATCGCATCATCCAACGCAGAGCCATCAGCTCGTACTATACCATTAGTAACAGAGGCAGGTCCGTCGAGAGAAAGATAAGGGAAACCCTTCTTAAAACTTTCCAACTGCTCCATCACTTGCTGCTCAGTGATGCCTTTCTTTGCAAATAACAATTCGTCTTCTTGAGAAAACATACTATACCATTTTACTTATTAACACGGCAAAGATAGAAATAATCGGTCAACTCTACTAATATTTCATGACAAATCAACTAACAGAATTGCATTTTATCTCCATTTTCCCCTAAAAATATCGTCAAACAGAGTCTCGAACAGCCACTGCACATCGCAAACGGAGCAAATCAATTCAATAATATCACATTTCAAACACTCAATCTGAAGTATAGTTCCAATTATTTTCGCCTAATTCATTTTTTTACATTAATTTTGTAGCTTGGAATTAGTATGTACATATAAAACAACAAATAACATGAGAAAAATCTTTACTACACTCACAGCTGCGCTATTCGTCATGCTGGGAGCTACAGCAGCAGAACAGCTCGACATTCGCAAAATCACCAACGGAACATACAGCGCACAAGGTGTGGGCGGTATGCGTTCTATGAACGATGGAGAACATTACATGATGATTGGAGGTGGCGGCACTTGCCTCGTTCGCTATGCCTTCAAAACAGGCGAAGTAGTAGATACCTTATTCTCTGTACACAACACTCGTGGCTGCGATTTCAAGCGATTTGATGGTTACATCATGTCGCCAGCTGAAGATCGGATCCTCATCCAAACAAACACCAAATCTATATATCGTCGGTCATTCACTGCTGAATACTATATATACGATGTAAAGAATCGCAAAATGGTGCCACTTTCTAACGGAGGTCCCCAACAAGTACCCTCATTCTCTCCCGATGGCAAAATGGTCGCTTTTGTACGCGACAACAATATACACCTTGTAAAACTCATGTTCAACAATAGCGAGTCACAGGTGACCACAGATGGTAAGTTCAACGAAATCCTCAATGGCATCCCCGACTGGGTATACGAGGAGGAATTTACCATGAACAAGTGCTACGAGTTTAGTGCTGACAGCAAAATGATAGCTTATGTAAAAAGCATTGAGAGCCATGTACCTTCTTTCTCATTCACAATGTATCGTGGCATGGCTCCCAGCTATGAGGAAAATGCCTTATACCCTGGGGCATATACCTATAAATACCCACTACCAGGTGTTGACAATTCCAAAGTGAGTGTTCACACCTTCGACATCAAATCAATGGTAACGCGTAAGATTGACCTTCAGATTGATGAAGAGGACTACATTCCACGAATCCACTTCACCTCTGACCCCGAGAAACTCGCAATAGTGACACTAAACCGTCACCAAAATCGAATGGATATATATATGGCCAATCCACGTTCTACCGTCTGCAAATTGGTACTACGCGAAGAGTCGCCCACTTACATCAACGAAGCGACCTATCAAGACATCCGTTTCTACCCCAACAATTTCATATTGCAGAGTCAGCGCAACAATTACAACCATCTTTACCTATACAATCTCAACGGACAACTCGTACGCCAACTTACCGACGGTGAGTACGAAGTAACGAATTTCTATGGTTGGAACGAAAACACGGGAGACATCTATTACCAGAGTAACGAACCTAGCCCATTGCGCCGCGCTATCTACCACATCAACAAGAAGGGTAAGAAGACTCGTCTCACCCCTGAGACAGGCACTAGCGATGCGACCTTCAGCAAGAACCTTCAGAACTTCGTACATACACACTCTGACATACATACGCCTCCTGTAATCACGATAGAGAATGTAAAGGGTAAGGTACACAAAACCCTCGTTGACAACAAAGTATTAGCAGAAAAACTCAACCAACCGGGAATGCCCTCAAAAGAATTCTTCCAGTTCACGACTTCAAATGGCACAGTACTTAATGGCTGGATGGTGAAGCCTGCTGAAAACTCTGAATTCAGCCAAAAGGAAACCAAGTACCCCGTTATCATGTATCAATATAGCGGACCTGGCTCACAAGAAGTACTCGATAATTGGCGCACAGGATTCTATGGTGGCACATTGTGGGAATCTTTCCTGGCGCAACAAGGCTACATCGTCGTATGTGTTGACGGAAGAGGCACTGGTGGACGTGGTGCAGAATTCAAGAATTGCACCTACCTCAAGCTCGGGCTCTTCGAAGCAGAAGACCAAGTAGAAACGGCCAAGTACCTAGCCACTCTACCCTATGTAGACAAGAGCCGCATAGGAATATGGGGATGGAGTTTTGGAGGTTACAACACTTTGATGTCTATGTCTTCGGGAGAACCTGTATTTAAGGCAGGTATCGCTGTAGCTCCACCAACCTATTGGAAGTATTACGACTCTGTATACACCGAACGTTTCATGCGTACACCACAAGAGAATGGAGAGAACTATGAAAAGACCTCACCCATCAACAGAGCCTCAAACCTCAATGGCAGTCTTCTCCTAATGCACGGCATGGCCGATGATAACGTCCATGTACGCAATAGCATGGAGTATGCAGAAGCTCTTGTGCAGGCCGACAAGCAATTCGATATGTTCTATTACACCAACCGTAACCATAGCATCTATGGTGGGAACACCCGCTACCATATCTTCAACAAGATGCTAAACTTCTGGAATGAAAAACTCAGATAATACTTAACACACATGAATATAATAACCATAAAAACACACTAAGCTATGAAAAGAAAGACAAAGACAAATGTTGTACATAAAGTATGCACCTTTATGGTTGCATGCTTTATTACAGCATGCACGCAACAAATTGACGAAACGACACGCTACACATTTACAGGTGATACTGTAGCCAGCTACCTTGAAAAGAACAAAGAAACATTCAGTAGCTTTATAGAAATAGCCAAACGCGGCGGGCGTTTCTCGGTACTCGCTGCATATGGGCAATACACATGTTTTGCACCCACAAATGAAGCTTTCGAGCGTTTCTTATACAAAGAAGACTCACTTTACAAGGCAACCGGAAAGTTTAAGGGTATCAGTTCACCTTTACTCGAAGACCTGTCTGACTCCATGTGTATAGTCCTTTCACAAACCCACATCATTCCGGCTACATACCTCACCACAGACTTCTACGAAGGAGTGATTCCTACTCAAAACTTCAACGACCGTTATCTCGTAGTGAGTTTCGATGTAAATGAAAATGAATATGGCACGATTAGCGTAAACAACTCGCTAATATCAAACGGAGATCTCGAAGTAGAAAATGGCGTCATCCATGTTGTATCAGATGTCGTCAACCCCTCATCAAATGTATTGCCTCAACAAATTGAGAGCCACAGCTACTTGAGCATCTTCTCTGAAGCACTCAAAATAACCGGACTAGAAGATTCATTACAACTATACAAAGACTATAGTTACACTGACGGAGACAAACTGATACAACGTTACGATGGTAACGGCTATTGCAACTATCCTGCCAATCGCTACTACAAATACACCGCTTTTGTAGAAACCGACGAGACTTATCAAAAATACGGAATCTACAATATTGATGACTTGAAAGCATTTGCAGAGAAATGGTATGGAACAGAAGATCGCGAAAATCCCCAAAGCAGAAATAATGCACTTAACAAATTCGTCTCATACCATCTGCTAGATAGGGAAATAGCATACAACCGCCTGGTATGTTATAACATCAAAAACGATTACTACAATTCGGAAGTGAACTTCAAGAAGAACGCAGACCGCTATGAGTATTATGAGAGCATGTTGAAATATACACTCTGCAAAGTCATCAAGAAATTGAGCAGCACAGAACATAGTCCGTACCTATACATCAACTTCAGCGACAGAGCCACAATCTATCCAGAGATGAACAATCATCTCAACATCAAAATTCTCTCTGCTACTGAGGTTAAAGAATTAGGAGAAGATTATAAAACATTCAACCCCAGCGCCATCAATGGAATCATTCATATTATAGACAAGATTTTAGTTTATAATGAAGATGAGATGGCTGGAAATGTAATGAACGAACGCCTTCGTTTCGATGTGTCATCACTCATGTCAGAGCTCACCAACAATGGCATCCGTCTTTGTCCGCGAGGGGCGGCAGGAAGTTCAAACGGCAGTGAAATCTTTATCCCCACCAACTACTGTAAATATTATAAGTCATATAATGAGGAAAGCCGACTCTACTATCTCACCGCCAATACAGGATGGTGCGATTATCAAGGAGATGAATTTATAGCTATCGGAGCATACGACTTTGCCTATCGCATTCCTCCCGTTCCTGAAGGAACATATGAAATACGTTTGGCTTACACAGGATGGCCTACACGTGGTATTGCACAATTCTATTTCGATGGTGAGGTTACAGGTATTCCCGTAGACCTTCGCTACAAAGGAAATGATACCGGCTCACCTGTAGGATGGATAAAAGACTCAAATACAGATGATAACGGAAAAGCCAACGACAAGGCGATGCGTAATCGCGGCTACATGAAAGGTCCTAGCATCTACACTTATGGAGGAAATTTAACCGCACGCGACTACGAAGGAGCATTACGCAAGATTATCACAACCAAATATCTTACTAGCGGAGACCATTGGATACGTATCAAGAATGTAATGGAAGACGATAATGGATACTATCAGTTCATGCACGACTACATAGAGATTGTCCCCATGACTGTCATCCGCAACGAAGAAGGAGAAGACAGACTGTAAAGCATCACCAACTTCCCCAATAAGAATAGATTGACACTTTTACCTTATCACGTGTCAATCTATTCTTGTTTTTAAAACATTATCTCCTACTATTTGTTGTTTTAGAAAAATTCTTCAAATAGAACAATATGAATACAATGGCTAAAAGTTTCCTTGTAGGATGTGCCGCCCTCTACAGTGGCGCATCAGCATCAGTTGCCTGCACGGGCATATCGCTCACAGCTAAAGATGGCAGCTATGTGCAGGCACGTACCATTGAAGGTGCAGCACTAAAGCTCATCAGCGAATATGTCATCATACCCCGAGGGTATGAAATGCAATCATATACACCCAACGCCAAAAACGGCCTTAAATTCAAGGCCAAGTATGGCGTAGTGGGGCTGTGTGTAGTACAAAAGGAGTTTATAGCCGAGGGTATGAACGAAGCGGGCCTCTCTACAGGTCTCTTCTTCTTCCCCAACTACGGCAGTTACCTCCCCTACAACCCCAACGAGGCCGACCGCAGTGTGGGTGACCTGCAACTCAACGCTTGGATGTTATCACAGTTTGCAACAGTGGACGAGGTAAAAGAAGCCATCACTTCAGGACAAGTGCGCGTAGTAGGGCTTGATGCGAGTTCGGTAGTGCACTATCGCATAGGCGACAAGAGTGGTCGTCAAGTGGTGCTCGAGTTTGTCGATGGCGAGCCACACTTCTACGAAAATACAGTGGGTGTGCTCACCAACTCGCCCGGATTTCCCTGGCATCTGGCAAACCTCAACAACTATGTGAACCTCTTCCCTGGCAGTGCTCCCAACCAACTACTAGGACAGCAAGGATTAAATCCTTTTGGAGGCAACTCGGGAATGCTAGGACTCCCAGGCGATGCTACCCCACCCTCGCGTTTCGTGCGTGCCGCCTTCTTCCGCAACACTGCACCGCAATGTCCCGACGGATTCAGCACTGTCACACAGTGTTTTCACATACTGAACAATTTTGATATTCCCATCGGCATTGAGCACAAGAAGGGCGAAGGCCCCGATATACCCAGCGCCACACAGTGGACATCGGCCATAGACCTCACCAATGGGAAGGTATATTACAAGACCTCATACAACAACCACATCCGCTGCATAGACGTGAGGAATATCGACTTCAGCAAGGTGGAATATCAGTGGCACCCAATGGACCAAAGCGAGACTCAACCCATAGAAATGATAAGCATCAAGTGATGCCCAACAATAAACAAACTAAAGCCGCCCTAAAAGGACGGCTTTAGCCATATATACATATCGTATAAGATTATTTCTCCTTCAAGTCAACGAGGATATTGAGTTCGTCGAGCTGAGCCTGCTCAAGCGGTGCAGGAGCATCGATCATTACGTCACGGCCAGAGTTGTTCTTCGGGAAGGCGATACAGTCGCGAATGCTGTCGAGACCTGCGAAGAGGCTCACAAAGCGGTCGAGACCATAGGCCAAGCCACCGTGAGGGGGCGCACCATACTTAAACGCGCTGAGCAAGTACCCAAACTGTGACTGTGCACGCTCTTCTGAGAAACCGAGGATTTCGAATGCCTTCTTCTGCAACTCATTGTCATGGATACGGATAGAACCACCGCCGACCTCAACACCATTGATAACCATATCGTAGGCATTAGCACGCACAGCAGCAGGATTAGTGTAAAGGAGCTCGATATCCTCGGGCTTGGGTGAGGTGAAGGGATGGTGCATGGCCATGAGGCGCTGCTCCTCTTCGCTCCACTCGAACATGGGGAAATCTACTACCCAAAGACAAGCAAACTTATTCTTATCGCGCAAGCCGAGCTGCTCAGCCACCTCGAGACGGAGTTCGCAGAGCTGCTTGCGGGTCTTCATGGTGTC
>JAFOYZ010000177.1 GCA_017424485.1 Bacteroidaceae bacterium | reverse complement strand
CAGAGACCCCTACATCATGCGCGGCGAGGAGGGCCTCTACTATATGGTGGCTACCGACATGTATACCCACGACCCAGCACAGGGATGGGGCAGCAACCCAGGTATCGTGTTGCTGAGATCTGACGACCTCATCCACTGGGACCATGCCAAGATACACCTAGCGAACGACTTTTCCGAGCACTTCGGCGATGCCTACTGGGTGTGGGCTCCGCAGTGCATATACGACCGGGATGCAAAGAAGTATATGATTTACTTCACCCTGCAGCGTAGTGACCGCCGCTCTCTCATTACTTACTACGCCTATGCCAATGAGGACTTCACGGGTTTTGAAAGTGAACCCCGACAACTCTTCGCTGCCAAGTATGGCTCGATAGACAACGACATCATCTACAAGGATGGGGTGTATCACCTCTTCTACAAGGGCAACACGAAGGATGAGCATGGCCGCGAGTTCAAGAACGGCATACAGCAGGCCACATCGGAGAGCCTGATGGGTCCGTGGGTAGAGGACTTCAAGTACCTCGACGCCTATGCCGACACACATACAGCCGTGGAGGGCAGCGGCGTATTCAAGCTCAACGACAAGGAGGAATACATCCTGATGTATGACCTCTACGGCTCGGGACGCTACGAGTTCCAGCGCAGCACGGACCTCTACACCTTCACCGAGCAGCCCGAATCGTTCACCAAGGACTTCTTCCCCCGCCACGGCACCATCATGTCGGTGACGGCCGAGGAGCTGGAGCGGCTGAAGGCTGCCTTTTGACAAGTCACGACATCCCCCCCAAAAAACTAACGTATCACAGCCACGAAGCCGCCTCGCGGAGCGAGGTCGACATTGGCAGGGAGGCTGAGGTCGGTGTGGATATCCCAGGCGCGAGGCTCGCCCTCGACATCACCAAAGGTGGTGACGCGATAGTCGTCGCGGCCAAGGAAGCTCCAGTCGACAGGTATGCTCTGCGCAGTATCGAGACCATTGATGATGGCTACGTACCAGGTATCGGCATGGCGGCGTGCCATGGCCACCCACTGGCCAGGATAACCAGAGAGGAGACGGGTGTCGTCCCACACGGTGGGCAGCTGGGTAAAGAATCGCTGCACCTCGAGGGGCTGGGCAAGGTAGCTCTCGGGGCGGTCGGCCAGATGCTGCACGCCCGACTCGAAGAGCACGGTGAGAGCCAATTCATGAGCATGGGTGGTGATATGTGGATGTTGTGAGTCGGAGAAGGTACAGGGCGTATAGTCCATGGGGCCCACCACATTGCGGGTGAAGGGAAGCGTGGCATTGTGCGCCGCTGCGCGATCAGTGAGCGTGGGGCGATTGTTGTACCACTCGGCACCATAGACGGCCTCTACGCTGACGAGGTTGGGATAGGTACGCTGCCAACCACGCGGTAGAGTGGCTCCGTGGAAGTTGACCAGCAGGCGATGACGGGCGGCCGCCTCGAGGAGATCGATGCAGTAGTCCATAGTGGCGCGGGTATCACCATCGAAGAAGTCAATCTTGACACCAGCTACACCCATAGAGGCCAGCCAGGCAAACTCGCGCTCACGGTCTTCAGGTTTGTTGAGGCGGTAGAGAGGACCTCCGGCACCGATGGTCCACGCGGTGGAGGAGTTGTACCATACAAGGGGACGCACACCCAGGCTATCGGCCTTGGCAATGGCATCGTGGATGGTACCGCCATTGCCCATCACATCCCACTCCCAATCGACAAGCACATAGGGGAGCTTGAGAGTGTGGGCCATATCAATGTAGCGGCTCACCACCTGATAGTCTCTGGAACCGTGGTTGTGAGCCCAATAGACCCACGAGGCGGTGCCGGGGCGTACCCACTCGGAGGCATCGGGAACGAGCGACGCATCGCAGACGTCGGTAACGAGGGTAGACTCTACCACATCGGCAAGGGTGCCCACGATGAGCACACGCCATGGCGATACCCAAGAGCCCGTATGGGAGGGGCCATCGTTGCGACCCAAGATGACATGATAGTCGGTGCCAGCATCGGCATTCCAAAGCGATGAGGCGCTATAGCCCTTGCGGATATTGGCCTCGGTGATGAGGGTATAGATGCCTGCCTCGTGCTCGACCAAAGCGGGGTATATGAGGTGATTGGTGTTAGGGTCGGGGGTAGTATGTGGTGTGTAGAACTGCTCGTAGCCTATCTCATAACGCTGGATCCAGCGGCGGCGACCCTCCTCGATGCGATAAGTGGTGAGTTCGCGGGCCACGCGGTCGGAAGTGAGACTGTCAATCTCGTAGCGGAAGGCCAGTCCATCATTGTAGAGGCGTGCCACGAGGCGCACCTCGGCACCCAATGAGTCTTCGTAGATGAAGGTGCACTCATGAGCCTCATTGCTACACTGACGGCGCTTGCCGGTAAGCATGGTGTAGCTCACCTCGTGGGTATCTTTGCGCACACCCTTGAAGGTAAGACCGATGCCATGGCCCTGCTCGGTGGTAATGCCCACGGAGGGTATCTCGAGGATAGGCACCTGGCCTGTATCGGCAAGGTAGTGGAGGGCAAGGCTGGTACCATCGGGCGTGATGGTGTGGGTCAGCGCCAGCTGGCCATTGGGAGAGACGAGCCTATCAGCGTGACAGGCAGAAAGGAGCAACGTCAAGAGGCCACACAGTAAGAGTTTTTTATGATCCATGGTGATATAATTAAGGTGGATTTTGCAAAGATATATAAATATTTTATGAATGAAGGAGAGGATGTACACAAAAAATAGTTACTTTTGTACGTTGACAACGTATTAAATACCGTATTACTCCATGTCATACTCCACAGACACCATAGCCCAATGGATGCAGGCCGAGCGCATAGGCACTGGCGAAGGTTCGATAAAATGGCTGCTCACCGACAGCCGCTCCCTAGGGTTTCCCGAAGAGACGCTCTTCTTTGCGCTCGTGACGGCACGTGGCAATGGGCATCGCTACATAGGCGACCTGTATGGCCGCGGGGTGCGCCACTATGTGGTATCGGAGCGCCCTACCCCAGAGATGCTGGAGGCCATGCCCGAGGCAAACTTCCTCATCGTACCCGACACGCTGGCTGCGCTGCAGCTGCTGGCCGAGAAGCACCGCTCGCAATATAACATACCCGTGGTGGGCATCACCGGAAGCAATGGCAAGACGGTGGTGAAGGAGTGGCTGAGCACACTGCTCGACGATGACTACCGCGTGACACGATCGCCCCGAAGCTACAACTCGCAGATAGGGGTGCCACTATCGGTGTGGCAGATGAACGAGAACACGGGTGTGGCACTCATTGAGGCTGGCATATCGGCACATAGGGAGATGAAACGCCTCAAGCCCATAGTGCAGCCTACCATAGGCGTGCTCACCAATATAGGCGGGGCACATCAGGAGAACTTCGCATCGCTGCAAGACAAGTGCATGGAGAAGCTGCAACTGTTTCGCGACAGCGACATAGTGATATACAACGGCGACGATAGGGTGATAACCGAGAGCGTGGCACACACGCTGCACACGGCACGAGAGATAGCATGGTCGCGCCACGATGACGACAAGCCGCTATACATATCATCGGTAACACAGGATGGAGACAATAGTACCATAACGTATGTATACCTGGGCATGCAGGGCAAGTATACGATACCCTTTACCGATGAGGCATCGATAGAGAACTCGATACACTGCCTCGCCGTGTGTCTGTACCTGATGGTGCCGGCAGAGCGTATCGCCGAGCGCATGGCGATGCTGGAACCTGTGGCCATGAGGTTGGAGGTGAAGGAGGGCAAGAACGGATGCACACTGATAAACGACACGTATAACGCCGACATTGCCTCGCTGGACATCGCGCTGGACTTTATGGCCCGACGACCTGAACGCGAAGGACGCGAGCGGGTGCTCATACTCTCAGATCTGCTGCAAACGGGCGAGAACAGCCGCGCACTATACCGCAAGGTGGCGGCACTGGCCGAGAGCCGTGGAGTAGAACGCGTCATAGGCATCGGGACGGAGCTGACGGCATCGGAAGAACGATTCGGGATGAAGAAATCGTTTTACAGCACCACGGAGGAGTTTCTCGCATCGGACGAACTGCGCGACCTGCGACAATCGCTCATCTTGCTGAAGGGTTCGCGCAGCTTCGGATTTGAGCGCATAGCAGAGCAACTGACCCTAAAGGTGCACGAGACCACACTGGAGATTGACCTGGGGGCGATGGTAGACAACCTCAATCTGTATCGCAGCATGCTGGCACCGGGCGTGAAGACCGTATGCATGGTGAAGGCCTTCGCCTACGGAGCCGGATTCTACGAGATTGCCAAGACGCTGCAAGACCATCGGGTAGACTACCTGGCTGTGGCGGTGGCCGATGAGGGCGAACAGCTGCGCAAGGCGGGCATCACAGCCAACATACTGGTGATGAACCCCGAGCTCACGGCCTTCAAGACAATGTTTGACAACAACCTGGAGCCTGAGATGTACAGCTTTGCCCTACTCGACGCCATGATACATGCCTGCGAACGTGAAGGGTACATGCACTACCCTATACATATCAAGATAGACACAGGCATGAGCCGACTGGGATTCCGCCCCGACGAGATACCGCGCCTCATAGAGAGGCTGAGCGGACAGCATGCCGTGATACCGCGCTCGGTATTCTCGCACTTTGCCGGAAGCGACAGCAGCGACTTCGACACCTTCACACATCTGCAGGCTGCCCGATTTGAGCAGGCTGCCACGATGCTGCAAGAGGCCTTCCCGCACAAGATACTGCGCCATATATGCAACTCGGCGGGCATAGAGCGATTCGCCGAGTATCATCACGACATGGTGCGCCTGGGACTCGGACTATACGGTATCAGCCCCGTGGGCGACCGACTGCTACGCCCCATCAGCACACTCAAGACAACTATACTGCAGATACACGATGTGGCCCCCTCAGAGACGGTAGGATATAGCCGAAGAGGTGAGCTGGAGCGCCCGTCGCGCATCGCAGCCATACCCATAGGATATGCCGACGGACTGAACCGCCGACTGGGCAACCGACACGGATACTGCATCGTGAACGGGAAACAGGCACCCTACGTGGGCAACATATGTATGGATGTGTGCATGATAGACGTCACCGACATACCTTGCCAAGAGGGAGACAAAGTGGAAATCTTCGGCCCGCAGCTGCCCGTGACACAGCTGGCCCAGTGGCTAGGCACCATACCCTACGAGGTGATGACAGGCATATCGACCCGAGTGAAAAGAGTGTACTTCACCAGCTGAGAACAAGGCTATCGGGGGCCAGAATTTGCATTTGTGAAGAAAAGTCACTAAATTTGCCCGATAATACATGAAAGAGACATTCATTAATAACCAAATAATCAAAATCAAAAGAACATGAGCTATCAAAAAGGAAATGCAAAAATGACCAACTATCGTTGGGTCGTTTGTGCCATGTTGTTCTTTGCAACGACAGTAAACTATCTTGACCGACAGGTCTTGTCACTCACCTTTGAGGACTTCATCCGTCCCGAGTTTCACTGGACAGACTCTCACTACGGTAACATTACGGGTATCTTCTCGCTCTTCTATGCCATTGCCATGCTCATTGCTGGTAAGTTCGTTGACTGGATGGGCACCAAGAAGGGCTTCATGTGGGCTATCGGTGTATGGTCGTTTGGTGCGTGTATCCACGCTCTCTGCGGTATCATCACTGAGGGTATGGTAGGTTTGCCCGATGCTGCAGCCATGCGTCTGGCCTCAGATGCCGAGTTGGTAGCCCGCATCGCACTGATAAGCTCTACCCTATTCATCATAGCACGCTGTGTGCTGGCACTTGGTGAAGCTGGTAACTTCCCTGCAGCCAACAAGGCCGTTGCAGAATACTTCCCCAAGCGCGACCGCGCCTTCGCCACCTCTATCTTCAATGCAGGTAGCACCATCGGCGCCCTTATCGCTCCGTTCTGTATTCCTCCCTTGGCTGCCAAGTGGGGCTGGGAAGCATCGTTCATCATCATCGGTGGACTCGGTTTCGTATGGATGGGCTTCTGGCAGTTCCTCTACAAGGCTCCCGAGAAGAACGCTGCAGTGAACAAGGCTGAGCTTGCCTACATCCTCTCTGACGATGCTGTAGAGGAGGCTCCTGTGCAGACCGACGAGAACACAGGCAAGAAGGTATCACTCTGGGGATGCTTCAAGTATCGTCAGACATGGTCGTTCATCGTAGGTAAGTTTATGACCGACGGTGTATGGTGGTTCTTCCTCTTCTGGATGCCCTCATACCTGAAGACCACTTACGGACTCTCTTCTACAGATCCTCAGTTCCAGTGGGCTCTCGGCTTGCTCTACCTCATCGTGATGATCTCTATCCTCGGTGGATACCTGCCCACACTCTTCATCGACAAGAAGAAGATGGATCCCTATGCAGGACGTATGCTCTCAATGCTTATCTTCGCCTTCTTCCCCTTAGCAGCACTTGCAGCACAGCCTCTGGCAAGCCTCTCTATGTGGTATCCCGTAATCCTCATTGGTATTGCTGGCGCTGCTCACCAGGCTTGGAGTGCCAACCTCTTCTCTACCATTGGTGACATGTTCCCCAAGACCATGATTGCTACCATCACTGGTATCGGCGGTATGGCTGGTGGTATCGGTTCGTTCATCATCCAGAAGAGCGCAGGTGCATTGTTTGACTATAGCGCATCGACCGGTCTCGAGCTCTTCGGCTACACCGGTAAGGAAGCTGGCTATATGATCATGTTCACCTTCTGCGGCGTAGCCTACCTCATCGGCTGGGTTATCATGAAGGTACTCGTACCACGCTACAAGAAGATTGAGCTCTAAAAAATTGAGTTGGTTCAACCACAGATAAGGCAGATGCAATGAGTGTCTGCCTTTTTTTGTTTCTAAAGAAACAGGTAAAATCACGACTGACGACAAATAAATCTCCTTACACAATTGCGCTTTGTCAATTAAGTATTAATTTTGCACAAAAATAAGAATCATACACAACGATTATGGCATACATAAGTGACGACAGACGCAAGGTGACCACTCACCGCTTGTCTGAAATGAAGCAACGGGGCGAAAAGATTTCAATGCTCACCTCATATGACTACACGATGGCATCGCTCGTAGACCGTGCGGGCATCGATGTAATACTCGTAGGCGACTCGGCATCGAACGTGATGGCGGGTAACGTGACCACACTCCCCATCACACTGGATCAGATGATATATCACGGCAAGTCGGTAGTGAAGGCCGTGCAGCGAGCCCTCGTAGTGGTAGACATGCCCTTCGGCACCTATCAGGCAAGCGACATAGAGGCTGTGAACAACGCCATACAGATAATGAAGATCACCCACGCCGACGCGCTCAAGCTCGAAGGCGGCGAGGAGATACTGCCCTCGGTGAAGCGCATCCTAGCAGCAGGTATCCCCGTGATGGGACACTTGGGACTGATGCCACAGTCGATCAACAAGTTTGGCACCTATGCCGTACGTGCCAAGGGAGATGAGGAGGCCGAAAAACTCATCCACGACGCACACCTACTGGAAGAGGCCGGATGCTTTGCCATCGTGCTGGAGAAGATCCCCGCCGCACTGGCACAGCGCGTAGCCTCTGAGCTCACCATCCCGGTAATCGGTATCGGTGCCGGAGGCGGTGTCGACGGACAGGTGCTCGTAGTGAGCGATATGCTGGGCATGACCAACGACTTCAGTCCCCGATTCCTCCGCCGCTATGCTGACCTCTTCACTATTGTCACCGAGGCAGTAGGACACTACGTAGAGGATGTCAAGAGTGGCGACTTCCCCAACGAGAAGGAGCAATACTGAGAAAGTCCACTAAAGAAACGACAAACAACAACCCACAAAACACGATAGAATATGCACATCACAGAAGACCCCAAAGGTATAATAGCACTGCTCAAGCATGAGGTAGTACCCGCCATGGGATGTACAGAGCCTGTAGCCGTGGCCCTATGCGCCGCACGAGCTGCCGAATTATTGGGCACCCTACCCCAACGCGTGAACGTAGAGCTCAGCATGAATGTGCTGAAGAACGCCATGGGAGTGGGCATACCGGGAACAGGAATGATAGGACTCCCCATTGCCATCTTCCTAGGTATGAGAATAGGAAAGAGCAGCTATGGACTGGAGGTGCTGAAAGAGACCGATGCACAAGCCGTAGAGGAGGGCAAGCAATACATCGAAGAGGGACGCATAAGCATCGCCCTCGACGAGAATGCGCCCGACGGACTATACATCAAAGTATGTGCCCAAGGTGACGGACACCAAACTGAAGCCATCATCTGCGGTGAGCACACCCGATTCATCTATGAGGCCATTGACGACAAGGTGCTACGCAACGAGACGGTGAAGGCCTGTGCCGATGAAGAAATAGACGTGCCCACACTCACGATGAGCAAGATATACGACTTTATAGTGCAAGTACCCATCGAGGAGATCAACTTTATAGAGGATGCAGCCACGATGAACATGGCAGCTGCCGAGCAATCGCTCAAGACACACTACGGACATGGCGTGGGAGTGATGCTCAAAGGTGGCAATCAAAGCACTGTGGTAGGCAACGGAACCCTCAACAACTGCATGGCATATACATGCGCAGCATGTGATGCACGTATGGCAGGCGCACCGATATCGGTGATGAGCAACTCGGGAAGCGGCAATCAGGGTATAGCTGCCACCGTACCCGTAGCCGTATATGCCCGCGACCATAAGATAGACCACGAGACCTTTGTCAGGGCTTTGGCACTGAGCAACCTCACAGCCATATACATCAAGCAGAGCCTGGGACGACTATCGGCGCTATGCGGATGCATAGTAGCCTCTACGGGTGCCAGCTGCGGTATCACCTATATGATGGGAGGTACATTTACGCAGATATGCTATGCCGTGAAGAACATGATTGCCAATCTCACGGGTATGATATGCGATGGAGCCAAGCCCAGCTGTTCGCTCAAGATATCGAGCGGAGTTGCTACAGCCATGCTTTCGGCCATGCTTGCCATGCAAGACCGTTCGGTAAGCCAGCTCGAAGGCATCATAGACAAGGATGTGGACAAGAGCATACGCAACCTCACCAGCATAGGACGCGAAGCGATGCAGGAGACCAACCGAATGGTGGTGGATATCATGACTCACAAAGAGTGACACTTCAAGCACGCAAGAGAAAGAAAAAAATGGTACTCCAAGAAAAAAGAACTATTTTTTTGCACCAAAGAACTTTAGATATGAAATCCTTGTTGTATCTTTGTAAAAGTTAACTAAAAAAGGAACGAAGGCTATGATGCGCGAAAAAACCATCGAAAAGATCATCAAAGAATTTATCGCCAAGGAGATGACCTTGGACCCCACAACACTCACCCGTGAGACCAACTTGATAAACGACCTTAATGCAGACTCGATGTCTATCGTAAACATCGTTACGGCTATAGAGTCAAAATTCAAGATTACTTTCCCCGATGACTCGAAAATCAAATATGATGGCTACACCGTGCAATTCTTGATTGATGGCGCAATAGATGGGCTCAGAGAGAAATCGCCCCGCCTTACTGCACGCAAGAAGAGACAGCAAGCGCAAGAAGCATAAAAGTATCGGCCGTACGACATCAGAGTCATACGGCCGATTTTTTATGCACACAACTAAAGCGTACACACCCAATCTACTGCTTGCGCACTAGATCTATAAAGGCATATGCATGGGCATGCTTATCGTCGGCAGAATGAGATTCGCGGGATACCTCTTTCCAGTCGGCAGGGTTCCATTGTGGGAAGAAGGCATCGGCCTCAGCGGGAGTATCGTCAATCTGCGTGAGATAGATACGTGAGGCCATATCGAGTGTCTGACGATAGAGTTCAGCACCACCGATAATAAAAAGGTCTTCTGTATAGTCGCACTGCATGAGTGCCTCTTCGAGACTGCGATAACACTCGGCATTCTCATAACGCAGACCCTCTTGACGGCTCAACACAATATTGCGTCTATTGGGAAGGGCGCCCTTGGGGAGTGACTCGAAGGTCTTGCGCCCCATGATAATGGTGTGACCAGTGGTGAGTGCCTTAAAACGCTTGAGATCGTTAGGCAAGCGATAGAGAAGCTCGTTGTTGAGCCCGATGGCACCATTGCGGGCAACAGCCACGATGATATTCAGATTATCGAGTGGTGTAGGTTTCATAACGTGATATGCTTTATGGTTAAGGAAACTGTTTTTATACTGCCACGACGCCTTTGATGTGAGGGTGTGGGTCGTAGTCGACAAGTTCGAAGTCCTCGAACTTGAAACTGAAGATGTCTTTTACATCAGGATTAATCTTCATCTTGGGCAATGGACGCGGCTCGCGTGTGAGCTGCAACTTAACCTGCTCAAGATGATTGGTGTAGATATGGGTATCGCCCAAAGTGTGAACAAACTCGCCCGGCTTGAGTCCTGTCACCTGAGCCACCATCATGAGCAAGAGTGCATACGAGGCAATATTGAAGGGCACACCAAGGAAGGTGTCGGCACTGCGTTGGTAGAGTTGCAGGCTGAGCTTGCCATCAGCCACATAGAACTGAAAGAAGGCATGACAGGGCGGTAGGTTCATGTTGTCAATATCGGCTACATTCCATGCCGACACAATCATACGACGACTGTTTGGATTGTTCTTTATGGTATCGATGACCTCTTTGATCTGGTCGATATGCCCCCCCTTATAGTCGGGCCATGAGCGCCATTGGTAGCCATAGATATGTCCCAGGTCGCCGTTCTCATCGGCCCACTCATTCCAGATGCGCACACCATTGTCCTGAAGATACTTAACATTGGTATCACCATTGAGAAACCAAAGCAGTTCGTGGATGATGGACTTCAGGTGCAACTTCTTTGTTGTAAGACAGGGGAATCCCTCCTCGAGATTGAAACGCATCTGATGACCAAACACGCTGATAGTGCCAGTGCCGGTACGGTCACCTTTCTCTACGCCCTCAGCAAGGATACGATTGAGCAAGTCTAAATATTGTTTCATAGTATGCTTGTTTTTTCTTTTTATCTCTCCATAGGTAAGCGGCATAAGAGCTGCTGCAATATAAAGAGGACTGATGAATACTAATGTGGAGATAGGAATCTCTTTCCGACTGCGAATTTAGGCATAAAAAACGTCATATGCAATCTCTCAAAAGCCAAGTTGAAAGTACGAAGCGATTTTTACACCTGCACTACATTATCTATGCCCCAACAAAGGTAATTTGCGCCTAATAGGCACAAAGAGGTACGATTACTTCTTGGCAAAATAGTCGACCAGCAACTCTCCGATACCGATACAAGCCACAAGTATGCCGATACCTACGCCAAAATCGCCCATCCATATACCCAGGAAAATGGCAAGTCCTATGCCAAGGCATACGTTGCGTACACCTTTGTTGAAGAGGGTACGGTCTGTCAAGGGTTCACTCATCTGGCGAAGTTCTTCCTGAGGAATGCTCTGCCCTGATTCTGCCATACTCTTGTATGCATCGTACTTGGCCCGCCTATTCTTATATATAAAATACAAGACTACAACGATGAGGATAATGGGCAGGACAAATATGCCAAACAGTACGAGAGCAACAAGGATGAGTCCGCCCGTAGCAGCACCCATCATCGTCTTTAGCATGCCCTCGAGGCCTGCAGGGAACTCCTCGTCAAGAAATGCTTCGAGCAGGTCAAGAGCCTCATCGGCATTGAGCGTATCGTTTGTGTAGGTGACACTCCATGAACCAGTCGTATGCCGTGAGGTATTAGGCACATAAACGCCGTTGCTGGCGGAGACATTGCTATCTGATACAATCTCTTCTACTATAGGAACTCCCTCCTTCGTAGATTCACCCTCTTGGGCAGAGCAGATAGCTATACTCACCAAGGCCATCATTAAGGCTAGAAAGATTTTTGTTGGCTTCATATCATGAATAGTGATGTTGGTATTCCTATGTCAATCAAAACTGTCATTGAATGCAAAGTAAAGAAAAAATTTTCACTTTCAAGCATACCATACACAGAAGATTGACATCAAACAGGACAATTGCAACACATAGCAGTAAAAAAAGACGGATAAGCTTTATATCTTTTCGCTCGTTTATTCGTAACTTTACGATAAATCGTCAAGTTACTCCCACTCGCGGTGAAAATAGTAAAGCAAGCTTTATATCTTTTCGCTCGTTTATTCGTAACTTTGCCAGAGATAATTGTTATAATAACTGACAAAAATCATCGATTATGGAAGAGAATGTAAAAAAAGAGCGTCGTTTCGTAGTTGACAACGAAGGATTGGGCTGCTGTCTGATGATTGGACTTATCGTGGGGGCCATCTTGTTGGGCAATGCTATCAAGGCTGTGCGTGCCGACGACCGCGTAGTATCCGTAAAAGGCCTCTGTGAACGCGAGGTCAAGGCCGACAAGGCCATATGCCCCTTTGCCTACAAGGAGGGAGGAGACAATCTGCAACAGCTGTACACAACCATTGAGGCCAAGAATAAAGTTATCATAGATTTCCTGCGTGAAGCAGGCATCGCAGAGGCTGATATCAGTATAGCCGCACCTAAAGTCCTGGACACACGTACCGAATGGAGCGGAAGCCAAAACCGATATACTTATATAGTAACATCGGTGGTGACAGTATGTACAGACAAAGTAGACGAAATTATACAGCTGCAGTCGCGACAAGGCGAACTGCTACAGAAGGGTATCGCCATGGCTAACAACTGGGAATACCAAACGGTATACTCGTTCACTAAACTCAACGAGATAAAGCCTGCAATGATTGAAATAGCAACAAAAAACGCACGCGAAACAGCAGAGAAGTTTGCAGCCGACAGCGAAAGCAAACTAGGTAAAATCAAACGCGCGACGCAAGGACAGTTTACTATCACCGACCGCGACGGCAATACACCATACATGAAAAACGTACGTGTGGTAACGAGCGTTGACTACTACTTGAAGGACTAGGCCTTAGGACTTGAGAACCACAGACGTTGAGAAACATTTTTCAAGCCTGCAATGAAATGTTTGCACACCTGCAAAAGAAGTTTTTCACACCTGCAAAAAAAATAACGTAACGACAAGCACAGATGAACCTTCCTGATATTTTTGAGCAATCAATGCGCCAGCTACTCGGCAGCAGATACGAAAACTTCCGCGAAGCGCTACTTGGCGAACCCGCTGTAAGCATACGACTCAACAAAACCAAGTCTGACTCATCGCCCAACTATGAGTCTGTACCTTGGGCTTCTGATGCCTACTACCTGAACGAACGCCCGGCATTCACCTTTGACCCACTGTTCCATGCAGGAAGCTATTACGTACAAGAGGCTTCATCGATGTTTGTTGAACAAGCCGTAAGGCAACATCTAGGAGAGGCACATGTAGCCCTAGACCTCTGCGCAGCACCTGGCGGAAAGAGCACACTGCTACGCTCACTACTGCCTGACGACTGTGTGCTTGTATCTAATGAAGTGATGCGTACGCGTGCCCAAGTGCTGACAGAAAACATTATCAAGTGGGGGCATCCGCGCAGCATAGTAACCTCGAACTATCCAGCCGACTTCACATTGCTCGGCCCTACCTTTGACCTCATCCTTGTGGATGCACCCTGCAGTGGTGAGGGAATGTTCCGCAAAGATGAAGTTGCCGTATCAGAATGGAGTCCAGAGAACGTAGCCATCTGCTGGCAACGCCAACGCGATATCCTCACCGATATATGGCCTACGCTCCGCCCAGGCGGACTACTCATATATAGCACATGCACCTTCAACACACACGAAGACGAAGAGAATGTGCGCTGGATGGAAACAACTCTAGATGCCGAACTGCTACCTATAGCTACAAACGACTCATGGGGTATTACCCCAAGCATGCTGTCCGATGTAGCACACGCCTATCGTTTTTTGCCTGGACGAACACGCGGAGAGGGCTTCTTCTTGGCAGCATTGCGCAAGCGAAGCGACGCTCAAGACAGCACACAACGCACTGAGCCGAATGCCAAGCGCAGCAAGAAGAATAGAGACAAGCGACCAGCGACCTCACTCCCCGCAGAATGCAAGGAGTGGCTCAGCAGCAACTATCCGTATAGCTTCAGAACAACTGAAACAGAGATTGTTGCCACACCAAAAGACATGGAGGCGATACTGGAAAAACTAGCAGAAAACCTATATATATTGAAGTCGGGCATCACGATTGCCACACGCAAGGGACGCGATTTACTGCCCACACATGAACTAGCCATGAGCAATGCGCTACGCACCGAGGCATTTGCCCGATACGAACTTACCTACAGCGAAGCATTGAACTATCTGCATCGTGAGGCCATCACTTTACCTCCCGACACTCCTCGCGGATTCGTTATTGTCACCTACCATGACATACCACTTGGCTTTGTCAAAAACCTCGGAAACCGTGCCAACAACCTCTACCCCAACGAATGGCGCATACGCAGCGGACACTTCCCCGACAAACAGGTTAACGTGATTTGAACATACGCCACACACAAAGAGTGTGAGAAGTAAGCACACAATAGAGACTCATTACTTTATTGCATACAAAACAAGAGAAAATGTTTATTTATGCAATAAAATTCGAATATAGCAATCATTTATGCAACTACCACACAAAAAAAAGGAATAATAACCTAAGAAAAATATTGAAGGTTTCTCTTTTTTATGTAAATTTGCAGTCACTTAGAAAAATAGGTATAAAAGTTATAGGTAAAAGATTGTTTCTGTTTGAGAAAACCCATCATTATGGATGCAAATAATATCGTAGTAAGATATGCCAATGCTGAGCATGCCATATATGCTGAGCATATCTGTCAATTGATATACGAATCAGCCCTGCAACGCGGAACAGGTATTGCTAAGCGCTCACCCGAATATGTAGCCGAGAAGATCAATGGCGGCAAGGCCGTAGTAGCACTCGATGGCGACAAACTCGTAGGATTCAGCTACATCGAAAGTTGGAGCCATGGAGACTTTGTGGCAACATCAGGACTAATCGTTGACCCCGAATACAGACAAATGGGATTGGCAGGACGCATAAAGAAGAAAACATTTGAACTTGCACGCGAACGATTCCCCTACGCAAAACTCTTCAGCATCACAACATCGCTACCCGTAATGAAACTCAACACTGCATTGGGCTATGTGCCAGTGACACTAACAGAGCTCACTCAGGACGAAGAGTTTTGGAAGGGTTGTGAGGGATGCAAGAACTATGATATACTACAGCGCAACAATCGCACACGATGCCTTTGCACTGGCATGTTATTCGACCCTAAGGCCACACCCATCGACCCCGACATAGAGGTACCCTCCATGTCGAAATGGCAAAATCGATTACGCAAAATGTTGCACTTGAAGAGCAATAAGTAATTTACAGGACATAAAGGAGATTAAAGCCGACAGCTATTATGCACGAAAGTACATTTGACCATTGACTCTCCAAGCGGCCATCTTCCTTTAACTACATCAAAGTACACAACATTTAAAATATATGGAACAGAAGAAGAAAGTAGTAGTTGCCTTCAGTGGCGGCTTAGACACCTCCTACACAGTGATGTATCTCGCTAAGGAGGAGGGATATGAAGTACATGCCGTATGTGCCAATACTGGCGGATTCAGCGAAGAGCAGCTCCGCACCAACGAAGAGAATGCATACAAACTGGGTGCCACCAAGTATGCCACACTCGACGTCACTCAAGAGTATTACGAGAAGAGCCTCAAATATATGGTATATGGCAACGTACTGCGCAACAACTGCTACCCCATCTCAGTAAGTTCAGAGCGCATATTCCAGGCTCTGGCTATCGCGCGCTATGCCAAGGAAATTGGCGCCGATGCCATTGCACACGGGTCAACGGGCGCAGGTAACGACCAGATACGCTTCGATATGACCTTCCTCGTGATGGCACCGGGCGTAGAGATTATAACCCTCACACGCGATAAGACCCTCACACGCAAAGAGGAAGTAGACTACCTCAACGCAAATGGGTTTAATGCCGACTTTGCCAAACTCAAGTACTCCTACAATGTAGGTATTTGGGGTACCAGTATCTGCGGCGGCGAACTTCTCGACTCTAATCAAGGACTGCCCGAATCAGCTTACCTCAAACACCCCACCAAAGAGGGTCCAGAACTTCTGAAACTAGGTTTCACAAAAGGTGAACTCAGTTCGGTAAATGGCGTTGAGTATACTGATAAGATTAAGGCCATACAAGCCGTAGAAGAGATTGGTGCTGCCTATGGTATCGGTCGCGACTGTCATGTGGGGGACACTATCATTGGCATCAAAGGCCGCGTAGGCTTTGAAGCTGCAGCTCCCATGCTTATCATCGCAGCACACCGCTACCTTGAGAAATACACCTTGTCAAAGTGGCAACAATACTGGAAAGATCAAGTTTCAAACTGGTACGGCATGTTCCTCCACGAGAGCCAGTACCTGGAGCCCGTAATGCCCGACATTGAGGCTATGCTCACCAGTTCGCAGCGTAACGTCAATGGTGTAGTAACACTCGAGCTCCGTCCGCTCGGCTTCCAAACCGTCGGTGTAGACTCAGCCGACGACCTGGTGAAAAACAAATTTGGCGAATATGGAGAAACCCAGAAGGGATGGACTGCCGAAGAGGCTAAGGGATTCATCAAGGTGAGCTCTACCGCCCTCCGCGCGTACTATGCTTGCCATCCCGAAGAAGAGAGATAAGCACTTAAACACAAATTATCACGCCAATCGGAAAAGCGTGGCAGCATTAGCATAAGTTTGCGCTGCCACGCTTTCTGCTGTAAGACCATATATCTCGGCCAATTTCTCAACCACTCGCACAACATATGCCGACTCATTACGCTTACCACGATAGGGAACAGGCGCAAGGTAGGGTGAGTCTGTCTCGACCACAACACGCGTGAGAGGGACATGAGAAAGAGCCTCTGGGATAGTAGATTTCTTAAAGGTGGCCACCCCATTGATACCGAGCAGGAAACCCGGAAATTCAAGAAGGGCTTGTGCCTCATCGGCCGTGCCCGTAAAACTATGGAATATGCCTCTGAGAGAAGAATCTTTATAACGACTAAAAAGGGTATAAATCTCGTCAAAGGCCTCACGCGAATGAATTACAAGAGGAAGATCGTATTCAAGTGCCCAAGCAATCTGCTCCTCAAGCGCTACAATCTGCTCGTCCTTATAGGTCTTGTCCCAATAAAGGTCCAATCCCACCTCACCAATAGCCAGAAAAGTCTGAGGTTGCTTATCAAGCAAAGCCTTTAGCTTGCTGAGTACTACGGGATAGTCTGCTCCAACCTCTGTCGGGTGGAGTCCCAGCATGGGATAACAAAAGCCGCGATACTCTTGACACACTTGTAACATCGGCGCCACAGAGGCCAGATCAATGTTAGGCATAAGCACGTGCTGTACGCCCACTTCACGAGCGCGCTGCATCACTTCGGAGCGGTCAACATCAAACTCCTCGACAAACAGATGACTATGAGTATCGATAATCTTATACATCGCGGTCCATCAGTGCAGCCATAAATTCACGAAGCACCTGCTTATTTTCTTCACTCACACTGAGAGCTTCAAGCTCGGCCTTTGCCAACGAATAATATTGTTCCTCAATAGCCCGACTCATCTCAGCGAGTCGCAACTGATTATAGATTTCAGTCACAGCAGCCACCTTCTCTTCGGGGACAAAATCGGTAACAGATGCCCAATAATCGAGCACGGCACGCTGCTCCTTATCGGCCAAACGAAGTGCATTGATATAAAGATAAGTCTTCTTATTGCACAAAATATCCCCACCATTCTTCTTACCAAACACCTTAGGATCACCATACACATCAAGGTAGTCGTCACGTAGTTGGAAAGCAAGACCAATACATTCACCCAATCTATACAAGTGCGTTGCATCATCCTCCGATGCTCCACCCAGAATAGCACCAATCTTAAGGGCGCAAGCGAGCAACACGGAAGTCTTAAGACGTATCATCTCTACATATTCTGCTTCGGTCACATCGGAACGTGTCTCAAAGTCCATATCATACTGCTGTCCTTCGGCAATCTCAATAGAGGTTCTATGAAATGTCGTTATCACTTTACGGAAATACTCATCATCGACACGAGACATATATACATCGGCCAATGAGAGCATCACATCACCCGACAGAATGGCTGTATTGGCATCCCAACGCTTATGCACCGTAGGCTTTCCGCGACGCACATCAGCATTGTCCATAAGATCATCATGCAACAGCGTAAAATTATGATAGATTTCCAAGGCCAATGCTGGATCGAGAATCTTATCCACATCTTCACGATACATATTATATGCCATAAGCATCATGACCGGACGGATACGCTTGCCACCCAATGAGAGGATATATTTCACGGGATTATAAAGATTCATGGGTTCGCGAGCATAGTCGAGACGTTCGATATGCTCATTAACCATATCTAGGAGTTTGGGAAATGCAAGAAGCATAATATGCGTTTTTAGTTTATGAGAATATAAAAAGAAAAAGAGGCTACGTGACGCAGCCTCTTTAGATTTATGATTGAAATTAGTTGCTCAAGCGGAATGTCACAGGCACGGTGAATCTTACACGTACAGCCTTACCACGCTGCTTACCAGGCGACCACTTCGGCATAGTAGAGATCACGCGAAGCGCCTCCTTATCAAGGTGGGGATTCACGGGTTTAATAACCTGGGGATCAACGATAGAACCATCAGTATTTACCACGAACTGTACGATTACACGACCTTGGATACCCTGTTCTTGGCAGATGGTAGGATATTTGATATTCTTCTGAAGATACTTCATCAATTCTGCGTCACCACCAGGGAACTGAGGACGCTCCTCTACTACCTGGAAGATTTGCTCTTCCTGCTCAGGTTCTTCTACTACGATAGGCACATCATCGGTAATCTCAACGAACTCAGCCTGGTCTTCAGTAGAAGCAATAGTAGTCTCCTCAATCTCAGCATCGTCTTCCACGATATTGAGCACCTCTGCCTGTGTTACAGCCTGTGGAGGAGGAGGTACGGTTTTCTTCTCGGGCATTGTAATAGGAATTACTTCCTCTTCCAATACGATATCACCAGCATCAACGATATCGCCAGTGAACTCCTTCTCATGCTGCGTCCACTCGAATGCCACAAAGTGACCAGCCAAAACAAGAATCAGACCCAACAGAATCCATGTAAATTTCTTGTTCTCCAAATTGGCTTTTTCTGTCTTTTTAATTTCCATAAAGCTATTTTTTATTTATTATATTTTCCGATGTGTCTGCAAAAGTAATACTTTTTTCTTTATCCTTACAAAAAAAAATGTTTTTTTTACACTTCACACCTTTTTTAATTGCAGACAGATTGCTTTTTCACTTTGTCAAAGCGTTTATATGTAAAAATGTCGTATATTTGCAATGAATACAGACGAACAAAAAGAAAAACGAAGACACCAGATGAAGAAAGCCTTTATATACATTTTTATAATATGCTACACCACCCTACTCCATGCACAAGATGCAGGAGCGGCTTTCCAGTTTCTGCGACTCCCGGCTTCGTCACATGCAGTAGCCTTGGGAGGCGACAACACCTCCATTATCGAAGATGACATAACACTAGCCTTTCACAATCCAGCCCTTCTGGCTAATGCCTCAGGCGGTACACTCAGCCTCAACTATATGAGCTATCTTCAAAAGACTCACGTAGCCTCAGCTGCATACAACACACTGATAGGGAATCGTTCCGAACTGGCATTTGGTGTCCACTACCTCAATTTTGGTTCGATGAAGAACACCGACACAGAAGGCAATATTATTGGTAACTTTTCGGCCAAAGACATGGCCCTTATGGCAGTCTATAGTTTCGATTTCACCGATCGTCTCTCGGGTGGAGTAACCGGTAAATTTATCTATTCCAACTATGAGCAGATTTACTCCCTGGCATTGGGAGTAGACCTTGGATTAAACTACTACAACCCAGATATTATGCTATCGGCTTCACTCGTAGCGCGCAACCTTGGCGGACAAGTAAAAACCTACGACGGAACACAAGAGCCCATCCCCTTCAACCTGCTAATAGGCATCAGCAAGGAAATAGAGCATGCTCCCATACGACTATCACTCACCCTTACTGACCTCGACAAATGGAGGGCCGAGGATTTCTACAACAAAGATGACAACTCATGGTCTAGCATATTGCTAAAGCATTTCATCATCGGTGCTGACATATTCCCCACGCACAACACCTATATATCTGTCGGATACAATTTTCTACAGCACAGTGAGTTAAAAAGCAGCACAAAGCGTTCACTAGCAGGTTTCTCCATAGGAGCTGGCCTACAAGTCAATCGCATCAAAGTAGGCGTATCATACGGCAAATACCATATTGCCGCATCATCATTGATGATGAGTTTTGCATTAGTATTATAACCATTATTCAAGAATCAATTCTTCGAACATTACAAGTTACACATATGAAAAAAATTACCATAGCTATTGATGGGCACTCCTCGTGCGGAAAGAGCACGATGGCCAAAGATCTCGCCCGTGAAATAGGATACATCTATATCGACAGCGGTGCCATGTACCGCGCAGTAACCTACTATTGCTTGCGACATGAGTTCTTCACCGAGGATGGTGTAAAGCTCGATGAACTGCAAGCCGCTATGCCAGACATACATATCAGCTTCAAACTGAACGAACAGACCGGCCGCCCCGACACCTACCTCAACGGCGAATGCATCGAGGGCGAGATTCGCGGTATGGCCGTATCGTCACGCGTGAGCCTTATAGCCACCATCGGTTTTGTGCGCGAAGCCATGGTAGCTCTTCAGCAGGAGATGGGCAAAGAGAAAGGTATTGTGATGGACGGACGCGACATAGGCACCACCGTATTTCCCGATGCTGAACTCAAGGTTTTCGTCACTGCTAGCGCTGAAGTGCGCGCACAGCGCCGCTACGACGAATTGCGAGCTAAGGGCGAGGAAGCTTCTTACGAAAGCATCCTCGAGAACGTAAAAGAGCGCGACCGTATCGACAGCAGCCGCGCCGTAAGTCCCTTGCGCAAGGCTGACGACGCCATAGAACTCGACAATAGCCACATGACCATCCCCGAGCAGAAAGCTTGGCTCATAGAACAGTACCAGATAGCAATTGGTCGTTGACAATTAGTAGCAAAGACAATTATGATCAACGTTGAGATTGACGAGCACTCAGGCTTCTGTTTTGGAGTCACCACCGCTATACGCAAGGCCGAAGAGGAGTTGCAACGCGGTGCTCCGCTCTATTGCTTAGGCGATATCGTACACAATGGCATGGAGTGTGACCGCCTACACCGACTGGGGCTCATCACCATCAACCACGACGAATGCGCCCAACTGCACGATGTACGCGTACTCCTCCGCGCCCATGGCGAACCGCCCGAGACCTATGCCATGGCTAAGGCCAACAGCATCGACATTATCGATGCTACCTGCCCCGTGGTACTCAATATCCAGAAACGCATCAAGCGAGAATATGATTCTGCCTCCTCCTTAGGCAAGCAAATCATTATCTACGGACAGAAAGGACATGCAGAGGTGCTCGGGCTTGTAGGCCAAACGGATGGTATGGCCATCGTCATTGAAAGCATCAAGGAGATTGACCGCATCGACTTCAAACGTGACATCTACCTCTACTCACAAACAACCAAGTCGCTCGATGAATTCCAACTCATCGTGGAGACTATCAAACAGCGCATTGCCCCAGGAGTAGAGTTTCATTACTACGACACCATTTGCCGTCAAGTATCCAACCGATTGAGCAACATCCGCGCCTTCGCTGCCTCTCACGACCTTGTATTCTTCGTATGTGGGAAAAAAAGCAGCAACGGCAAAGTACTCTACCAAGAATGCCTCAAAGCCAACCCCAACTCGTACCACATAGAAGGGAGTCACGAGATAGATTTCACGCTCATCCGCAGCGGCCAATCAATAGGTATATGCGGAGCCACCTCCACACCAAAGTGGCTCATGGAGGAGTGCAAACAGGCCATTCTTGAATTGAAAGCTTAACATTAGGAAATAAATAATTGCCATCTGGCAACGAACACATAGACCTAGAAACTTCCCAACTTACAAAACTTTAAACTTAAAAATAATATGGCAAGAAGAATCAACTGTATCGGCATTCTCACCTCAGGCGGCGACGCACCCGGCATGAATGCAGCTATCCGTGCCGTCACTCGTACGGCCATCTATAACGGACTAAAAGTAAAAGGTATCTACCGCGGATACAAAGGACTCATCACCAACGAAATCAAGGACTTTCGCACCGAAAACGTCAGCAACATCGTGCAGCAAGGCGGCACCATCCTCAAGACAGCCCGTTGCCCAGAATTCAAGACCGAGGAGGGGCGTGCCGAAGCATGGAAACACATGTGCGAGCACGAGATTGATGCCCTTGTAGTCATTGGTGGCGACGGCTCGCTCAGCGGAGCTCGTATCCTTGCACAGGAATATGATATTCCTTGCATTGGCATCCCCGCAACCATCGACAACGACCTTTACGGCACTGACACCACACTTGGATACGACACTGCTCTCAACACCATTGTCGAGGCTGTAGACAAGATACGAGACACAGCCAACTCACACGAGCGCATCTTCTTCGTCGAGGTTATGGGTCGCGATGCAGGCTTCCTCGCCCTCAACAGTGCCATTGCATCAGGTGCCGAGGCAGCCATCATCCCCGAGCACCTCACCAAGGAGGATCAACTCGCCACCTTCATCCAAAACGGCATGCGCAAGTCAAAGAACAGCAGTATCGTACTCGTGGCCGAGAACCCCGAACTGGGCGGTGCACTCCACTATGCCGAACGCGTACGTAACGAATTCCCTCAATTTGATGTGCGTGTATCTATCCTCGGGCACCTGCAGCGTGGAGGACGTCCTACTGCCCACGACCGCATCATTGCCTGTCGCATGGGCGCTGCCAGTATCGAAGCCCTCCTCGACGGCCAGCGCAACGTGATGATTGGTATACGCAACGACGAAATAGTATACGTACCCTTCAATACAGCAATCAAGAAAGACAAGCCCATCGACGCACAATTGATGAATGTGCTACACATGCTTTCGATCTAACAAACGCGTAGCCTCATACCCCAATGCCTCGGAATTCCGAGGCATTTTTTATTCCTCTTTATCCACAGGAATCAGCTGACGCAATAGAGCCTCACGCGTCTGCCCAGAATATACATCTACATTGGCACAATGAGAAAGGTAAGCCCACATATACAAAGCCACGAATTGCTGTACTTCCTCATCGCCATGGCGAAAGGCTGCCGGTACATCATACGTGTCCATCCACGGCTTCAGATGAATATTGTTGGGGATATAGGGATAATTCTCCCTACAATAAGGATCGAGTAGCAGACGCATATCCTCCATATAGGGAACCATATGCGTAGTATCGGCATTTTGGAACACTTGCCGCAGGAAAGGCGACTTAGCTTTGGCGAGTCCACTCCGTAGATAGCCATACGTATCGGTACGCAGAGGCAACATTCTGAACGGAGCAAACTGAGCAAAGATAGAGCGCAGCCCACGCTCCATCAACTCCTCTTGCGGTTCCCAACGCTTAGCGTCAATATAATGGCCGAACAAGGTGCCACCCTCGGCATACAGCAATTGGTTGATGTCGAGCAACTCTTTCTGATTTACTCGCAGTATATAGGCTGCGTAGTAGCGTTTGTAGTGATACCAAAAAGTATCGAGCGCCAATGAATCCCCGTAGTTCTCATAGAACGTTGACTTCACGAAGGTGATCATACGATGTGTGTCGCTGGCAATCTGCCGTTTGCTAGGACGTACGCACGCTGCAAGGAGCAAAATCATGAGAAGGGGAAATGTATATTTACCCAATGTCTTCATATCCTGCATTATATTATAATGGTGGTAGTTTGAATTCGCGCATAACGAACGTGTCTGGCACTTCCTCTTTAGGTTTGCCGTAGTAGACGTCTATATTGCCGCAATGACAGAGATAGGGCCAGAACATAAAGGTAAGCCACAACTGCACTTCCTCATCGCCATTGCGAAAAGCAGGAACAAGCCAATCGTGATTTATCCAGAAATCATTGACAAAATAGCTCGGAAAGCTCCAAGACTTTAAGGCATGCTCATATACCATCTTGAAATAGGAACGGTCGGACCTTGCTACTACACGATGGAGATAACTGCCTTCGGTAAGAGGATTAACGGATTGGGCACGCAAGCCTGGGGAATATTGAACCCAACGGATATCCCATTTCGGATTCGTCTTATACCGTGATTGACTCTCATCATGCCCGCCCAACAGATAGTCACGCCAAGTGCGCTCGTAGATTTCCGCAAACAGTAGCTTCAGTTTATCACGGTCTACCTGCAATATGTAATTGTCATCGTAGGCACGGTAGGCATTGATAAAGGTATCAAATGCCAGCGAGTCACTGTAGTTCTCATAAAGAGTCGCCTTGAAGAACTGCACCATACGACGACAATCACTGTCGATGGTAGTCGTATCGGTCAGTTCCGCTTTGACTCCGAGAGTGCCCAATGCACATAGTGCGAAAAGTATCATGTATCGTTTCATAGCTGCATGTTGGTATTACGGCCACAAAGTTCGCCCAAACCATCGAAAAATTCAAAATATCAACGTCCCAAAAGCGTTGCAAACGCCCAACCCGTAGATTTACTTCTAGTGAAAAAATGTGCCATACATATACTCTGGCAACTTATCGCGTAGCCGTGCCTTGCGCGAACGTAGGGTCGAGAGCGTTGTAAGCAAGCAATCGGCCATACGGCGAGGCGGTATACGCAGTCCCGAGCAGATACAGTAAAGTGTCTCTTCGCGATTGGCATGAGGAGCTTCTTGACGGATATGCTGCATGATGCCGATGAAGTTCTCTTCGATATCGGCAAGTAACCTCTTGCGCTCTTCGCTGCTGGACGTTGCATTATCGGCAGCAGTCAATATCAGTCGCCCCGACTCAGTAGCAAAGAATGCAAGCTGCGCCTGCTCCCATTTCTCTCTGAAGTTGCAGGCAATATCACTCGGTGCGCCAGTATTCTTGCGAGACTTTGAGTAAT
>JAFOYZ010000002.1 GCA_017424485.1 Bacteroidaceae bacterium | reverse complement strand
ACCCTTATGATGCAGAAGGCCTATCCTGGTGATGCTACCGTGACCGTATGTCACAGCCGCTCTAAGGACCTCGTCAAGGAGTGCCAGGAGGCCGACATCCTCATCGCTGCCATGGGTCAGCCCAACTTCGTGACGGCCGACATGGTGAAGGAGGGGGCCGTAGTCATCGACGTAGGCACCACCCGCGTACCCGATGCTACCCGCAAGAGTGGCTTCAAGCTCACCGGCGACGTCAAGTTTGACGAGGTAGCACCCAAGTGCTCATACATCACTCCCGTGCCCGGAGGCGTAGGCCCCATGACCATCGTGTCGCTCATGATGAACACGCTGCTGGCTGGCACCAAGGCGGTGTATAAGTAATTGAGAATGAAAAGTTATAAATTAAAAATTAGAACTTGCGGATAGCTATTTATCTTTTCTGCCTTTAACTTCTAACTTTTAACTTCCAACTTTTAATTTTTAATTTTTGAAGTCCCTCTCCGCCATACTCCTGCTGCTTTTACCTATATGTATATATGGGCAAAGGCAGCAGCTGCTTTCTATACCACCCATCGACAGCAGCAAATGCGTGGTTGACGGTATAGAAATGTCAACATCCAGAACTCAGAATTCAGAATTAGGCAAACGCCTCACGCTGCTCTTCGTGGGCGACCTCATGCAGCATCAGGCTCAGATTGACGCTGCCCGCCGCGCCGACGGCACCTACGACTACAGCCACTGCTTCGCTCTGGTGAAGGACGACATCTCGCGTGCCGACATCGCCATCGGCAACCTTGAGGTCACCCTGGGCGGTGAACCCTACCGAGGCTATCCGCAGTTTAGCGCCCCCGACGAGTACCTGCAGGCCATACACGACGCTGGATTCGACATCCTCGGCACAGCCAACAATCACAGCCTCGACCGCCGCAAGCGCGGCCTGGAGCGCACCCTCGCCCTTGCCGACAGCCTGGGCATACCCACCATGGGCACCTACCGCGACAGCACAGACCGCCTGCAGCGCTACCCGCTCATGGTAGAGAAGAACGGCGTGCGCATAGCGCTGCTCTGTGCCACCTACGGCACCAACGGCATAGCCTCTACACCACCCAACATCGTCAATAGTCTGAACCGCCAAGAGCTCGCAGCCGACATACGCCGCGCCCGCTCACTGAAGCCCGATGCCATCATCGCCTTCGTGCACTGGGGCAACGAGTATCAGCAGCAGCCTAATGCCGAGCAGCGCCAACTGGCCAAATGGCTCATTGA
Organism: Bacteroidaceae bacterium; assembly: GCA_017424485.1. Lineage (GTDB taxonomy): Bacteria > Bacteroidota > Bacteroidia > Bacteroidales > Bacteroidaceae > UBA1189. The sequence continues at coordinate 3,278 of JAFOYZ010000002.1, read as the reverse complement.
GCAGGGCGTAGACCACATCATCGGCAGCCACCCTCACGTGGTGCAGCCCATCGAATTGGTGCCCTCGGCCGAGCACCCCACACACCATGCCATCGTGTACTCGCTGGGCAACTACGTGTCAAACATGAGCATCGCACACGGCGACGTAGGCCTTGCCGTAGAGCTCACACTGGAGAAGATTGCCGGCACCACACGCCTCAAGGACTTCAGCCACAGCCTTGTATATACCGAGCGGGCCACACTGAGCCGCACGGGCGACTTCCGCATCATCCCCGCCGACACCATCCCCACCGATATCACGCCCGCCACACGCCAGCGCATGCAGCATGCCATAGCCACGGAGGAGCATTTCCTGAGCGAAAGCAATAAAATGAACGCTTTTGAGTAAATTTTCCAGAAAAACCTTTGCATATTCAGAAAATAGTTGTACCTTTGCACCGCTTTCATAAGGAAGCGCCTAACATGGTGACTATAGTTCAGTCGGTTAGAGCGTCAGATTGTGGTTCTGAATGTCGTGGGTTCGAATCCCACTAGTCACCCAAAAGAAGCCTCGGTACATGTACCGAGGCCTTTTTGTTTTTACAGCGGTAAGCCCCACACTTCCCATAGCGCAGCCATACAAACGGAGCGGACACATCCATCTCGGATGCGCCCGCTCTATTGGACATTGCATCATGAAGAAAGTATTTTTACAATGTCGCTTGATTAGTGGAATTTTAATTGCTTAGTCGGAAGGTCACAGGGATGGTGAAGTGCACGCGCACCGCCTTGCCGCGCTGCTTGCCGGGTGTCCATTTAGGCATCATGTTTACTATGCGCAGTGCCTCGGCATCGAGCAGAGGATCTACGGGCTTCAACACCTTGGCATCGGTGATGCTGCCATCCTTCTCTACCACAAACTGCACGATGACACGGCCCTGCTTGCCCTGCTCCTGTGCCTCCTTGGGGTACTTGACATTCTGTTGCAAGAACTTCATCAGCTCTGCGTCGCCACCAGGGAACTGCGGACGGTCCTCGACTACCTTAAATATTTCATCCCCAGTCGCCTCGGGCTGCTTCGCTTCGGCAGCCTGCTTGGGAGCATCGCCGCTGAGTCGGAACGTCACAGGAAGAGTGAAGCGTACACGTACGGGCTCACCCTTCTGCTTACCGGGTGTCCAGTTGGGCATGTTGCGTATTATGCGCACCGCCTCGGCATCGAGCGAGGGATCTACAGAGCGAACTATGGTATCATTGCTGATACTGCCATCCGTGTTTACCACGAACTGCACAATGACACGACCCTGCTTGCCTTGCTCCTGCGCCTCCTTGGGGTATTTCACATTCTGCTGCAAGAACTTCATCAGCTCAGCGTCGCCACCAGGGAACTGCGGACGCTCTTCTACGACTTGGAAGATTTCGCCCTCTTCGGTAGGTTTGATATCCTCGAACTTTAGAGCTTGTCCATCTCTGGGTTTTACGATTGAGACTTGTAGAGGATTTTCATTACCCTGGCTCTTTTGGTATTGGTTCATAGCCTTTAGCACTTCCTTGTCAGTCTTTTCTTTAACCTGAAAAAGGATTGCACCATTTGCTCCAGATTTACCATAAATAGTTACTGCTTCGCTGCTTTGCAATGCAGAAATTCCGTTAATATTTTCGGGCGTTAGTCCACATACTTTGAGGTAATCAAAGTTGGGATTGCCATCACTATTAAGTTGCTTACCTTGGAAATAGACTTTCGTACTATCCTCGAACGCAAACACAATGAGTGGATTGTCGCCATGTACCATGACATTTGAAAGCTGGTTATCAACTTTCTTCTCCTTCGGCGAGGTGCAGGAGATTACGGCTACCGCCACGAAGGCTACTGGGAGCACGAACAGAGCTTTCATCCGTGCCCACGGACTGGTTTGTCTTTTCATCATCATAATCATACGTTTTTTAGTGGAACAATTGTTGAAATTATTAGTGATCGTATTGAACTTCACACCCACGGCCTCCTCGAAGAGGCGGAGCTGGTATTGGCGGGCATCAAACCCCTGGCGCAGAGTGTCGCTGTCGGCCTCATATTCGTGAATGGCCTCGAGTTCGCGCTTGAGCAGCCAAGCTGCGGGGTTAAACCACTGCGCCGTGGCACAGAGCTGCACGAAGAGCAGGTCCCACGAATGACCGAGGCGTATATGGGCACGCTCATGAGCGAGTATCATATCGAAGTTGTCGCTGAGGTCCTGCTCCGACACGATGATGTAGCGCATCCACGAGAAGGGTCCGTATGCTTTGTTGTGCGCGACGAGGATGGTGCCATCGGCCATCACGCGCCGTTTGCTGCGGCGTATGAGCAGTGCGATGGAGAGGAGCGATCCCAAGAAATGGGCCAAGCAAACGAGCAGTCCCACGGTGTAGATGCCGCATAGGATCATTCGCCACGGTATCTGCTGCCACGGAATTCGTTGCCACAGCGGTGCAGGAGCATCTTCCGTCGCGGCCATCTCCACCGGCTCAGCCTCAAACATTGCACCCAGCTGGCCTATCTCCACAGCAGCCTCGTGGCTGATGATGCCAAGGTCGATATACATGAAGGGCAGCACGGCCGAGAGGGCCAGGATGAACAGCAGCAAGCAGCGGTTGAACCGATGCAGCGTGTCGCGACTGCAGAGCAGCTTGTAGAACATATAGAATGCAGCCAAGCTGAGCGATACTTTTAATATATAAAGGAGAAAGGTGTACATGAGTTTTGAGTTTTGAGTTATGAGTTTTGAGTTCTCGGAGCACTCTCAGTGCTCTGGGCGCTCTGGGTCCTCAGACAATAAGCTAATCGTTCTTTCTCAGCAGCGCTATCAGTTCCTCTATCTCCTCAGCCGAGAGGTTCTCTTCCTTGACGAAGAAGTTGACGAGGCTGGCTGCCGAGCCGCGGAAGAGGCTATCCTTGACACTGCGCATATAGTTGCGGGTGTACTCGCCGTGCTGCACCAGCGGATAGAATCGGTGCTGCTTGCCTATAGGTTCGCTGGCCACAAACTTCTTCTCCTTCAGTATGCGCAGGAAGGTGAGCACCGTATTGTAGGCTGGTTGGGGCTCGGGAAACTTCTCCAGGATCTCGCTCACCGTACCCTTCCCCATATCCCACAGGATATTCATCACCTGCAGTTCGGCACGGGTCAGTTCGTTCGTACGTCTCATATCTCTTAAAGTTTTAGTTGATTTCTGCGACAAAGGAAAACGTTTCTCCTCATTCCTCCAACTAAAAGTTTAAGAATTTGCACCCAACCCCATGTTTTTAACATTTATTTTTAGTT
>JAFOYZ010000027.1 GCA_017424485.1 Bacteroidaceae bacterium | reverse complement strand
TAATACTATGAACAACTATCCTAAAATTGGTATTCGTCCCACAATTGACGGTCGTCAGGGTGGTGTACGTGAAAGCCTCGAAGAGAAAACTATGAATCTGGCCCATGCAGTGGCCGAGTTGATATCATCTAATCTGAAGAATCCCGACGGATCGCCTGTGGAGTGCGTCATTGCTGATGGCACTATAGGCCGCGTTGCCGAGACTGCAGCTTGTCAGGCCAAGTTCGAGCGCGAGGGCGTGGGGGCTACCATCAGCGTCACGTCGTGTTGGTGCTATGGCTCTGAGACCATGGACATGCATCCTCACTGGCCCAAGGCTGTATGGGGTTTCAATGGCACAGAACGTCCGGGTGCTGTGTATCTGGCCGCTGTGCTCGCAGGTCACGCACAGAAGGGGCTTCCTGCCTTTGGTATCTACGGACATGATGTACAAGACCTCGATGACAACACTATCCCCGCCGATGTGGCCGAAAAAATACTCCGATGGGCACGTGCGGCCCAGGCTGTGGCGCTTATGCGTGGCAAGAGCTACCTCTCTGTAGGAAGCCAGTGCATGGGTATCGCCGGTAGTATTGTTGATCAGAACTTCTTCCAGGAGTACCTTGGCATGCGCAATGAGAGTGTCGACGAGACCGAGATTCTCCGCCGCATGGATGAAGGCATCTACGATCACGAAGAGTATGCCAAGGCCATGGCATGGACTGAGCAGTACTGCAAGGTCAACGAGGGGTGGGACAAGAATCGTCCCGAAAAACAGAAAGACCGTGCCGGCAAAGATGCTGACTGGGAATTCGTGGTGAAGATGACCCTCATCGTACGCGACCTCATGTTGGGCAACCCGCGCTTGCGTGAGCTGGGCTTCAAGGAAGAGGCCATCGGCCACAATGCCATAGCAGCTGGATTCCAGGGACAGCGTCAGTGGACCGACTGGAAACCCAATGGCGACTTCACCGAGGCACTCCTCTGCAGTACCTTCGACTGGAATGGCATACGCGAGGCCTATATCCTCGCTACCGAGAACGATGCTTGTAATGGCGTAGCTATGCTCTTCGGCAAGCTGCTCACTGGATGTGGGCAGATGTTCTCCGATGTACGCACGTATTGGAGCCCTGAGGCAGTGAAGCGTGTTACCGGTAAGGAGCTCACTGGCCTTGCCGCAGGCGGCATGATCCATCTCATCAATTCTGGTGCCACTACGCTCGATGCTACAGGCGCTAGCTGCAATGCTGCTGGCGAACCATGCATGAAGCCCTCTTGGGAGATGACCGAGGCCGATGTAGAGGCATGTCTCAAGGCCACTAGCTGGCCTCCTGCCGATCGCGACTACTTCCGCGGAGGCGGTTTCTCGAGCAATTTCCTATCTAAGGGCGGTATGCCAGTCACTATGAGCCGCCTCAATCTTGTCAAGGGCCTAGGTCCCGTGCTGCAGATTGCTGAGGGTTGGACTGCCGATGTAGACCCCGCCATTCACGAGGTGCTCAACATGCGTACCGACCCCACTTGGCCTACCACATGGTTTGTGCCTCGCCTCGATGCCACTAAGGCACCCTTCAAGGATGTATATTCGGTGATGAACCATTGGGGTGCCAATCACGGAGCCATCAGCTATGGTCACATCGGTGCCGACCTCATCACGCTAGCCTCTATGCTGCGTATTCCCGTATGCATGCACAATGTCCCCGAGGATCAAATCTTCCGTCCCGCCGCGTGGAACGCCTTTGGCATGGACCGCGAGGGAGCCGACTATCGTGCTTGTGCAGCCTATGGCCCCATATACAAGTAACGCTGACAATAAGTAAAAGGAAAGGAGGAGAGCCTTGGCTCTCCTCCTTCTGTGTCTCTGTGCCTATGGATTAGAAGTAAAACTCACTTCTCTTCATCCCTTCATCGTAGGTCCTAATCACAAAGCGCAGCGTATCGCCCATCTGCAACTCCCTGTCGAAGGGCTGTAGTGGGATAGAGCCATACAGTCGTTGCCGGTACGACTCCACATCGTCTATCACCTTATGGTAGAAGGTAAATTCCTTGCCCTTCATACCCTCTGGTGTGGTATCTACGAAGCCTATGCTGTGCTTGCCGTCTAGAGCCTTGATCTCAATCACCATGTTCAAGTATCCTCCCGATAGCCATATGCTCTGCAGGTACACCGGGTCTTGATGTAGTTGTACGCCCGTAGGCAGAGGAGTGGGGATGTCCGATACCGTCCGGCTCAATGAGTAGATGCGGGCCACGCTATCGCTCCCCAGTTCATATATACTTACAACGCGGTATGCCGTGTCGGCTTTGTAAGAGGGGAGCTGAGGGTGAGCCTCCATGTACTCGTCGGCATACACTATGGGGTAGGCGCAGCCATTGTCGAGGCGCAGCTTACTGGGTTCTCCTGCAGCATCGGTGAACAGGCACGCATAGTCGGTCACTACCGACGGATAGCGGTAATCGTCCATAGCATCCTCGCAGCTGCATAGCAGTGCGAGCAAGAAAAGAAGGAGGCTTGTTGTTTGTTTCAATTTTGATTTTTTAATTTTCAACTTTCAATTGATTCAGTGCCGGGTTGGCATACATCTCCAGTATCTTCGTGCGTAGGAATGCCTCGTCCTTGCCAGGCATCTCTATCTTCTGCAGCTGGCCTGCGAGGTATTGCTCGAAGGTGGCACGTTCCTCAGCGGTATAGTGCTCGGCATAGGTGTTGCCTCCCTGCAGTAGGTCTATAGCTACGTAGTTGCCGGGATAGAGCTGGTAGTTGCTGTAGATGCGGCGGTCGATCTCTTGTGCTATGGCTGCATAGAAATCGTTCTTGGACATGTCGGCAGGCAGGGCTGCGATGAAGTCGTTCATGCATTCGGCTGCCTGGTAGTGTACGCGACCCTTATAGCCGAAGATACCGGTCTTCATGTTCATGAGGTCATCGGCCTGCGATTTCTTGTGCTCGGGGTTGTCACGCTTCATCTGGAACTCCATGGCCTTGAGCCAGTCGCAGGGGTCGTACTCATATGAAATGGCCAGCGGCGCCAAGTTGAGGCCTATGAGGCGCTCGGCGGGAGTGCCTTCGCCACCCATGGCAAACATCTTGAGCAGACTCTCCTGCGTGTGGTCGGTTGAGTCTTTCGAGCGGCCTTCGCGCTGGGCAATCCATACTGGAGCTTTTTTCTCGCTAATCACGTAGTGCATATAAGATGACAGGCGTATGCTCGACTGCAACATCTCGCGGATGCCCCCCTTGCGGGTGACGATAAAGCTGCGGTTGAGGCGTACGAGTGTCTTAATCCAAGGATAAATAAGTAGGTTGTCGCCAATGGCAATCTCTACGGTGTTGAGTCCCTTGTCTACGAAGAGCACCATATCGAGTAGCCCCGAGTCGAGCACGATGTCACGATGGTTCGATATATAGGTGTAGTTCTCCCTCTCCTTGCTGAGAACTAGGTTGTCGAGGTTGCTCGTCAGTCCTGTAGTGCACTTTTTGATCACCTCATCGAGCAAGGGGCGTATAAAGGTGTATTGAAATTCGAGGCATGTCTTGCATCCATGCATCATGGGGCCAAGAGCCTCGGCTGGAATCTGAGGCATCACCATGCCTACTACGGCACGAAACATGGGGTCGGCGAGCAGACTGTCGTATGCTGCAGGCAGTTCTTCGGGTTCGAACGGACGCATGTCCTTGAATTCTTCGGGAATCATATGGGTGTGTTTTAAGTTTATTCATTTATTGGTTTCTGAGAACTCCTGGAAATAATTGTCAATTGCCAAAGCTCTCCTCTATGATTTCGGTGAGCACCTCCTTGATGTCGAGGCCTGCTGCACGCACCTGTTGGGGGATGAAGCTGGTGGCGGTCATGCCCGGTGTGGTGTTGATTTCCAATAGGTTCAACTTGTTGCCCTCGGTGATGAT
>JAFOYZ010000176.1 GCA_017424485.1 Bacteroidaceae bacterium | reverse complement strand
ATGCATTGAGACGGCTATCTGCAGGGCAAGCTCTATCTGCAGGTTGTCGTTATTGATGCGTTTTTGTTCCATATTAGGTGATTTATGTGTTCAACTTTTGTCGTTATTTATGATAATTCACGGGTAATTTACGGCAATTCGTGTTTTAAAAAGGTTGTTTTTGAGAAAAGTCTTCGTTTCCGTCTTCTTAAATTGTCAATTGTGATTTGTCAATTGTCAATTTTTCATGTTTCTCCTCACCTTGATGCTCAAGTGTATCTGCCGTTCGGGGTGTGCCTCGGGGTTGACCTGGCAGATGCGGCACTCGAAGAGGTGGCCCCAACCCATGTCCATGAAGACGGCGAGCTGCTCATTGTCGGTGCTGGGGATATAGCCGAGGAGTACGTTCTCTTCGGTCTCCTTGTCATAATAGACCACCTGCACTGCATCGGGGTCGTGACGGTTGTCGGCCTCACGCACGAGGCGTAGCTTGGTGCCCACCGTGAGCTGGTTCCACACTTCATCAGCATCGTGATACATACGTCCTGCCAAGTGGCAATCCATGAAATACTTCTTGTTCGTTTCCATACTGTTTTTGAGTCTTTAAGTTTATGAGTTTATTGGTTTTCGAGTGCGAAGTTACGGGGGTGTTGTCCCATATCGTGGGACAGGTTGGAGGTTTTTTCATGATTTTGTAAAGAAAAATACTCTTTTCGGTTCTTTTCTTGCTATTTGTTCGCTTGCAAGCGCAATTTTTCATAGGTGTGGCGTGATTTTTTCGAAGGTGCGGTGAGTGCATTTCGCAGGTGCGACAAACTGTTTACTGCTACGGAGGGGTCAAAAGAGTAATTTAAAACGAACTACTGATTACTGATTACTGATGATTATCTCGGGGGCATACAAGATGGGAGTCAACAAAAATCGTATTTGTGTCAACTATCTCAGGAAAAGAGTCTACACTTTCGGTCATCAGAGTCAACCTTTTCAGTACAAGATGAAATAAAATTTACTGATTACTGATTACCGATTACCTCCGTGTATACCGGTCACTGGCCGTAACCTCCATGGTTGTCAATGCTTTACGCGGAGTGCTTTCTGGGGTCGAAGTAATCAGGTAATCAGTAATCAGTTATTTTGATTTTGATGTGAATATGGGTAAAGAAAATTTTATATATATAATTATTTATATATATAACCTTATTTTTTCATATATTTCGACCGCACTTAAAATTAAGGCAATAATATAGATGTTTACCCAATCATGTGATTTCAGCGTTAGTGTCATCCTGAACAGAGTGAAGGATCTCGCAAACGTCTCTTGCAAAGTCCCAGCGCGGGATCCTTCACGATGTTCAGGATGACAGAGACCTCTGGGTAAACTGCTATATCATCTCCTAAATTAAACTGATTACTGATTACTGATTACATTGATGCTGTTTTCAGTGTCTCCTTTGTTATTTTCGCTTTACCCTCCACCAGTAGTCGGTATACTCTCCGCACCGCGAGGGTAAGCCCTCGGCGACGGATCGTTAGGCCCTCCGCGCGCAGTGTGTGGGAAAATTTTATTTCGCTTTCATTCAGCTGCTTACAAAAAGAAGAAACACGAAGAAGCACGAAGAAACCAATAAGTGCAGATGTCAAAAATTAGTATTGTAACTTTGCATCGAGTCACAGGTCAAGAAACGTTCAAGGTATTGCTTCCTTCCTTACGGCCTGTGAACTTCGGCAGGGCGAGCAGAAAGGGAGCAGGCGTTCTTTGACATTTTGCACAACACAGATTCTTACTCGTATAGTCGGGCTGCATCGAGATGACCTTGCCTTACGGCCTGGGCGAGCCACTCGGGCGAGAGCACCTTGATGGCGGCACCGCGCGAGAGGAGGGGAGTGATGAAGTCGGCCGTGGGGCGCAGGGTAAGTTCAAAATCAGTATAGTCGGGGGTGACGGTGAGCTCGCGCTGGGTATGGTGCAGGGGCAGGTCGCGCAGGTAGTGGGGTTCGCGGCCAAAGGCACGGATGATGACCTTCTCGATGGGGACGTCGTGGTCGTTGACGATGCCGTAGCAGTCGCGAAACCAGGCCGAGGGGTCGAACGCCGAGTCGTACTCGAACACCTGGTCGGTGAGCTCGAGCGAGACGATGCGGTCGAAGGCGAGGGTGAAGAGCATGCCATCGTCGGGGTGGCGCACCACGGCATACCACCGCTTGTTGAAGAGCTTGACGAAGTAGGGCTCGACGAACATCAGTGAGCTCTCCTCAGAGCCGTAGCGGCGGTAGCGGAGGATGATGCGCACGCTCTGCTTCATGGCATCGATGAAGCGGTGTAGCTGCTCGCCGTCGGAGGGGACGCGCTCGAGGAGGATGCGGTGGCGCACCTCCATGCTCTCGGCCAGCACATTGTTTACCGAGAGGGTAGAGAACATCCAGTTCTGTATGGTGTCTTCGTTGAGGGCTTCGGCATTGGCGATATGGTAGCTGTAGCCGTCCTTCTTGTCGCAATCGATGATGATGCCAAACATGTCGAGGATGGCATCGCGGTGGCGGTTGAAGGTGCTGCGTGGCATGGGCAGGCCGCCGCTCATCTCGGTGGCGACCCACTTGTCGTTGAGGGCACTGAAGGTGATCTTGCCGGCTTGGCGGATGGTACTCACGAGCCAGATGTATTCTCTGAAGATGGTGGCGGGTTTCATATGTGGTATGTTGTTTTGCTGTTGCTGCAAAGATAAATAGTATAATCCGAATCTGCAAGTATTGCCTATTGATGTTCCTTGGTTTATCAGAATGACTCCAAACAGCATGGTAGCAGTCGTTATATTATCTTACTCTTTCAGTCATGAGATGCTGTGATGCGTGAGGTGTCATCAGCATCGGATAATAAAAAAGACAGGGCAGCGGTGTGGCTGCTCTGTCTTTTGATTGAGGGGTATGGGTATCTTACTTGATGCGCTTCACACCCTGATGAGTGGGCACTACGGGCTTGATGCGTCCGTCGGGGAAGAACTCCATCTTATCGATGCAGGTCTCGCGGTGCCAACCCGGACCCTTGCGACCATCGATGTAGTTCTTGTTGATACGGTGGTATACGATATACCACTCATCCTTGCCAGGAATCTGCAATACGCTGTTGTGTGCAGGACCATAGATCTCCTCTTCGGGACGCTGGATGAGGATGACGGGTTCGTCGGCTACCTTGATGGGGCCGAGGGGTGAGGTAGAGGTACCGTAGGCTACGTGGTAGTTGGGCGAACCGGTGTCGTCGACACTCCAGAGGAAGTAGTAGAGGCCGTTGCGCTTGAATACGTAGGGGGCTTCGCGGAAGGCATAGTCGCGTAGGGTGCCGCCCTGCGGGGTCATCAGTGTGACGCTACCCTCCTTGAGGCTGATCATGTCGTTGTTGAGCTCGGCGCCGGCCATATAGCCATTGCCCCAGTAGAGGTAGCTGATGCCGGTGTCGGGGTCGGTGAAGACGTCTACGTCAATCTGCTGGCCATGGCGCTGACCCTCGGGCAGATAGTCGACAAGGGGCTTGCCCAGGGCGTCGGTGTAGGGGCCTTCGGGGTTGTCTGCTACGGCTACGCCGATGGCCTTGCCCTTCTGACGGCCTGCGTCGCCGCTGAAGTAGAAGTAGTACTTAGGCTCGTAGTTGACCGTCTTCTCTATGCAGGCGGGGGCCCAGGCATTGCCACCAGCCCATGTGGTCTGGTTGCGCACATCGAAGTTGATGCCTTCGTAGCGCCAGTCGACGAGGTTGTCTGATGAGAAGCAGGTGTAGTACCAGCCTCCCCAACCGGGCTGGCCGTCGGTGGTGGTGTAGATGTAGTAGCGGCCGGTCTTGCTAGAGTAGAGGATCTCGGGGTCGGCATGGAAGCCAGGGAGGATGGGGTTGCCACTCCACTCCTTACCCTCTACGATGACGCATCCGCCGTTGTGGGGGATGGTGAGCTTGACCTTCTTGTTCTTCTTGAACTTGAGCTCCTTGGTGCTGAAGGCGAGTTCCTTGCCGTCAGTGTAGAGCTTGGCCAGTGAGCTGGCAAAGAAGGAGAGGTCGACCTCGGTCTTGAGGTCGGCACCGGTGTTGTTGATGGCAGCTACATACCATACGCTGCCCTTGCGACGGGCGAGGATGATGTACTTGCCTGGATAACCGTCGATGTAGCGGGTATCGTCCCAAGTGGTGGGGATGGCTCGCATGAAGTCCATAGCCTCGGCGGGGGCGTCGTGGAGGTTGTTGGGGGTGAGGCCAAACATCTGCACGGGGTTCTGGAAGAGCACGGCTGTGGCGAGCTGGAAGGCATCGCCGGTGCGGCGGTAGGTGCCGCCGTCGTTGGTGCGGTTGAGACGCTTGTTGAGGATGGTGCCGCCAAACTCCATGCTACCTACGGCATTGCGGATGAAGGGGTGGAGTGAGGCGTTGTAGGCTTCTACATCGTCGAAGTGCTGGTTGAACTTGAGGTTCTCAGATGCCAACACGGCCTCACTACCGATATAGTTGGGGTACATGCGCTCCCAACCGCGGGGGAGGGTGCAGCCGTGGAAGATGCACATGATGCCATACTCGTTGGCGTCAGAGAGTACCTGCTCGTAGAGGCGCATGGTCTCTTGCTTGTCGCCTGCCCAGAAGTCGACCTTGATGCCGCGCACGCCCATCTTCTGCATCCACTTCATCTCTTGCTTGCGGGCGATGGGGTTGCTCATGCGGTCGTGCGGTCCTTGGGGGGCATCGTTCCATGCTCCGTTAGAGTTGTACCAGAGGAAGGGCTCTACGCCCTTGTCCTGTGCGTAGCGGATGAGCTCCTCTACCTTGTCGTAGCCTATCTGCTTATCCCACAGACCATCGATGAGGGTGTATTCCCATCCCATGGCGGCTGAGAGGTCGATGAACTTCTTCACATCGTCAAAGTTGCACGATGCATCGTCCCAAATCATCCAGTGCCATGAGCTGCGGCCAAACTTGTAGTCCATAGAGGGCTCGTAGAGGGGTTTCACCACGTCGAAGGGGATGGTGGTCTCGACAATGGGCTTGAGGTTGTCGCCCACGGTGATGGTGCGCCAGGGTGTAGCGCTGGGCAGTGCAATCTGTGCACCGGTGCTGCCGAAGCCGTTGTTCTCGCCCTCCATGGGGTAGGCGATGGTGTAGAGGCCGTCTTTGGTGCCCTCGCTGAGGCGTGAGCCGCAGTAGTCGCTGGTGACGCCTGTCTCAGACACGAGTGCCCAGCAGTCGCCTATGTGGAAGAGGCCGGGGAAGGTGTAGCCGCGACCATACTTCGAAGGGGTGCCCATGGGCTCGTCGGGTACGTACTCCTCTTCGTAGCTGGGCTTGGTGCGCTGCCAGCCTATCATGGGGTCGGACTGTGGGGTGAGGAAGGTGGTGGTGCCTTCGGGAAAATCGAAGCCGGTGGCCTCGCTGTTGACAACAGCGCATACAGTCTCGCGGATGGGGAAGAGGCGGTACTGGAAGGCGATGTCGTTGTTGCTTACGTTGAACACTACCTGCATGGTACGACGACCGGGGTAGTTGTAGGTGGCTACGAGCTGGTTGGCCGCGTAGTGGATGTCGCTCTTCTTGGTGCGGTTGAGGGTGTAGTGCTCGTCGATGGTGTTGGTCTCATGCTTGGCGAGCTTGGCCTCTTTGGTGAAGTCGCCTATATTGGCGATGAGGCCCAGGGGCGACGACTCGATGATGCTGTGCTCCTTGTAGGCAACGGTATAGGTGAGCTTGCCGTCGTTGTCAGATAGCGTCACCTTGAGGTTGCCGTCGGGGCTGTTGACGCTGAGATTCTCAGCACTCATGAGCATGGGGATGCTCAGGAGGAGGGGGAGAAAGATTTTTTTCATGATGATGGTTTGTTATAAAAAAAGGAGTTCAGGAGTAGGGGAGTTGCTGTTATCAGGAGTACAGATAATACTTTAGCCATAGACTATGCTATTGTCTGTACTCCTACACTCCTGACTCCTGAACTCCTGATGGATTACTTCTTGGCTTTTACTGCTGCAGCTTCGATGGGCAGGCAGGCCTTGTAGTTCTCAATGTAAGCGTTGAAGCCGGCTACCTCTTCCTTGGTGGGAGCAATCTCCTCGCCGGTGTTGCCGCCGAAAACTACCTCCTCGAGATAGTCTTCGAGTGACATGCCCTTGGGATTGTTTACCAAGTAAGAGCCGAGCAATGCCATACCCCATGCACCACCTTCACCTGCGGTCTCCATCACTGAGATGGGTGAGTTGATGGCTGCTGCGAGGATGCGCTGACCTACACCCTTGGTCTTGAACAGGCCGCCGTGACCGGTGATGCGGTCGACACGGATCTTCTCTTCGTTGAAGAGGATATCGTTACCGATCTTGAGCACGCCTACAGATGCATGCAGGTGGGCACGCATGAAGTTGGCGAGGTTGAACTTGTCGCCGGCTGAGCGTACAAACATGGGGCGACCCTCTTCCATACCGGTGATGGGCTCACCAGAGATGTAGTTGTATGAAATCAAGCCTCCGCAGTCGGCATTGCCAGTGAGGGCGTGGTTGTAGAGCTTACCGTAGATCTCGTTCATGTCAACGGGGATGCCCATGAGCTCTTGGTACTCCTTGAAGAGGTTGACCCAAGCGTTGAGGTCGGAGGTACAGTTGTTGCAGTGTACCATAGCCACGAGGCTACCGTCGGGGGTGGTTACCATATCGATCATCTCGTAGGGCTTAGAGAGGTCTTTCTCCAATACGATCATTGAGAATGATGAGGTACCAGCCGATACGTTACCTGTGCGCTGCTTCACGGCGTTGGTTGCTACCATACCGGTGCCAGCGTCGCCCTCGGGAGGACATACGGGGATGCCTGCCTTGAGCTTGCCCGATACGTCGAGCTTCTTGGCACCCTCGGGGGTGAGGAAGCCTGCGTTCTGGCCTGCAAGCAATACCTTGGGAAGGATGTCGGTGAGCTTCCAGCTGTAGCCCTTGGGTGCTACGAGATTGTCAAACTTGCTGACCATCTCGGCTGAGTAGTTCTTGGTGGCGGGATCAACGGGAATCATACCTGAGGCGTCGCCTACGCCGAGCACGCGCTCGCCAGTAACCTGCCAGTGTACGTAGCCGGCGAGGGTGGTGAGGAAGTCGATGTCGGCTACATGCTCCTCGTTGTTGAGGATAGCCTGATAGAGGTGTGAGATGCTCCAACGCAAGGGGATGTTGTATACGAAAAGCTCTGACAATGCGGCAGCTGCCTGACCCGTGTTGGTGTTGCGCCAGGTGCGGAAGGGCACGAGGATCTTCTCGCTCTTGTCGAACGCCATGTAACCGTGCATCATAGCGCTGAAACCGATGGCAGCAAGGGTTTCAATCTCGGTGTCGTAGAGCTCGTTGACATTCTTGCGGAGGTCGGCATAGCAATCTTGCAAACCATACCAGATAGCTTCTACGCTGTATGTCCAAAGACCATCAACCAACTGGTTCTCCCAAGTGTGGCTGCCCTGTGCGATGGGCTTGTTTTCTTGGTCGATGAGGACGGCCTTGATACGTGTTGAACCGAACTCAATACCGAGGATGGCCTTGCCCGATTCGATAGTTTGTTTTGCAGTTAAACTCATAGTGGTAAGTTTATTTGTAGGAGTTAAAGGAGATAAAGGGAGATACCTTATAAAGGGGTAGAGGAGTTATTTTTTAGGGAGTTAAAGGTACTTAAAAGGAGTTATCGCTTCGCTCTTTAGGGAGATAAAGGCCAATAGTTTTGTCAGCGATGCAACATTTGCCTTTGGCCCCTACGGGCGGCGACCTAAAGGTTGGCGTTTAACTCCATTTACCTCCATTTAACTTCCTTTATCTCCTAAACATTTGGCATTTAACTCCCTTTATCTCCCTTTATCTCCTTAGATACTTAAATTATTATTTCAGCGCCTTGCTAAGCATGTAGTACATCTCGTTGTTGCGGAGCTCCTGCTTGAAGTTGCTGATGGTGGTCTCCTTGTTGATCTTGATGTACTCGATGCCTACGATCTCAGCGAAATCTTCCCAGTACTCCTCGTTGATGTCGTAT
>JAFOYZ010000175.1 GCA_017424485.1 Bacteroidaceae bacterium | reverse complement strand
AATAAGTTGTTCATTGTTTTATGATTTGATGTTTATGATTGTCGTATCAGTGATTTATCAAAATTATTGATTTTTGCTTTTTAGTATTTCTTCCAAGCGGAACATTTCGTCGCGATACTGTGCTGCTTCTGCAAAGTTGAGCTGTTTGGCTGCCTCTTGCATCAGTTTCTTGGTGCGAGCAATACTCTTTTCCAATTGGCTGCGTGACATGTATTCGACAATGGGGTCGGCAGCTCTTCCCAATTGAGAATTGACAGTTGACAATTGATAATTATGGCTACTTTCGTTGCTGGGCATGGCAGCGTCCATTGTCAATTGATTCCTGATCTCCTTCTGTATCTGCTTGGGGGTGATGCCATGGGCTTCGTTGTAGGCTAATTGCTTTTCGCGTCTGCGATTGGTTTCGCTGATGGTCTTTGCCATACTATCCGTAATTCTGTCGGCATACATGATGACGCGGCCATTTACGTTGCGTGCAGCTCGGCCGGCAGTCTGGGTCAATGAGCGATGGTTGCGCAAGAAACCCTCCTTATCTGCATCAAGAATAGCCACGAGCGAAACTTCAGGAAGGTCTAGTCCTTCGCGCAAGAGGTTTACACCGATGAGAACGTCATATTCGCCACGTCGTAACGCGTTCATTATTTCTACACGCTCCATAGTGTCTACATCGCTATGGATGTAGTTGCATCGTACTTGGTGGTTGAGCAGATATTCGGTGAGCTCTTCGGCCATGCGTTTGGTAAGTGTTACCACAAGTGTGCGTTCGTCCTTTTCTGCTCGCACTAATATCTCCTCCATCAGGTCGTCAATCTGATTAAGGCTAGGACGTACGTCAATGATGGGGTCGAGCAGACCTGTTGGACGGATAACTTGTTCTACAACGACACCTTCGCTCTGCACAAGTTCGTATTCGGCTGGTGTGGCGCTTACATAGATGATCTGATTGGTCATCTCTTGGAACTCTTCAAACTTGAGCGGACGATTGTCCATGGCAGCTGGTAGACGGAACCCATATTCTACGAGGTTGATCTTGCGGGCACGGTCACCGCCATACATGGCATGTATTTGCGGTACGCTTACGTGACTCTCATCGATAACCATCAAGTAATCATCAGGGAAAAAGTCTAGCAAGCAATAGGGGCGTGTGCCTGCCTCGCGTCCATCAAAGTAGCGCGAGTAGTTTTCGATGCCCGAGCAGTGTCCCAATTCGCGCAACATTTCCATATCATATGTGACACGCTCGTGCAGGCGTTTGGCCTCAAGTGGTTTGCCTATCTCATGGAAATATTCTACTTGTTTGGCAAGGTCGTCCTCAATCTGATAGATGGCAGCCAGAGTACTCTCCTTACTCGTCATAAAGAGGTTGGCAGGGTATATCTTGTAGGCGTCGTACGAGTTCATACGCATACCGCTCACAGGATCTATCTCCTCGATGGCATCAATTTCATCGTCCCAGAACTGTATGCGAAGTGCATCGTCGGCATACGCAAGATAGATGTCAACCGTATCTCCCTTAACTCGGAAATTACCGCGTCCGGGATCGAGATCGTTACGTACATATAGGCTGTCAACAAGGCGTCTGAGTAGTACGTTTCGGTCAAGTTTCATGCCTACATGCACTTCAATCATGCTATTGTAGAATTCTGCAGGGTTTCCCATGCCGTAGATACATGATACCGATGAAACGACAATCACGTCTTTTCGTCCCGAGAGTAGGGCTGACGTGGCTGATAGACGTAGCTTGTCTATCTCGTCATTGATTGCTAGATCCTTTTCAATGTATGTATCTGTCGAGGGTATATAGGCCTCTGGCTGATAGTAGTCGTAGTATGATACGTAGTACTCCACAGCGTTATTAGGGAAGAAACTCTTCATCTCGCTATATAGCTGTGCGGCCAGTGTCTTGTTGTGGCTGAGGATGAGGGTAGGGCGGCCCACATTCTTTATGATGTTGGCAATTGTGAATGTCTTTCCTGAACCTGTCACACCAAGTAGTGTCTGAGCGGGTACACCACTCAGTACTCCCTCGGTAAGTTGGGCTATCGCTTCGGGCTGATCGCCCATAGGTTGGTAGTCTGATATGAGTTCAAAATCCATTATTGCCGATATTTTAGACAAAAGTACGTAATTCTTTTCTATGATGTAAATTTTACAGCCATTTTGTTGCTATATTAATTGACATTTTTTACATTTGCGATAAATTACCATTAGACTAATTTATTAATAAACAAAAAGCTTATGAAGAACTTTACATTCAGAAGACTATCTCTGGTATGTGCAGCATGTTTGACATGCACTGCAATGTTTGCCGAGATCCAGCCTCCACAGTTGAAACTCGAAACCCTGACATCGGGTGAGAAGTATGTGTTATTTAACAAAGCCACTCCCAACGGCTATATGAGTCGTACTTCATGGGACGGAGCTCTCTATTTCTTGAGCGCCAAAGATTCTCATTACGCTGATTATCAGCTCGAGGCAGTGAAGAATGATGATGGCACTTGGATGTTTAAACATGACAACATTGTGCCTTCACTTGTCGATGGTACAGACTCTATTGCTTCTACTAATTATATGTGCGTTCCTAGCGGTACTGCTAATCTTAATATGAAGGAGTATGAGGCTATGTGGAAAGTGGAAGCTGGTGACTATGAAGGTTACTATAAACTGATAGCTGATGAGTACAATAATACGAGTTCAATAGGTTTGCACTTGCATTTGAATGCAGGTCAGCAGTATTGGGTGATATCTTACCCCGGTGCTGGATGGTACCCTGACTTTGAAGTACTGTATGACGAAGAAGGTAATGCTGTTTATGATGAGACACTTACATATATTCAGATGGCTGACAGTACCTCACTTAACTGGGCATTTGTGAAAGCCGAGAATGTAGCTGCATATTCATCTTTTGCTACAGCTTATGATATCATTAGCAAGTACGAGGAGGCATATCTTAACGTAGAAGGTTACGAGCAAGGTTTCCAACTGACAGCTACCACCATCGAAGGGATGTACAATGATGTAGAACTTACAGACTCAGTGATTGGCCTTATCAAGGCTATGACTGATGCTAAGGTGGCTTTCTATGCTGAGATTGCTGCTGCGGCTGCTCTTGCTGATGAAAGTGGTGATGCTAATCTCATTGCTGCTGTTGATGCTGCTATGGCTGTGTTTAATACAGAAGTAGCTGTAGATAAGTTAAATGCAGGTAAGTTGGCTATCATGGATGCTATGGCTAAGCACAATCAAGGACTTGGTGATTATACTTCACTCGGTGTTAACATGAGTTTTGAAGATCTTTCTGCTCAGGGTGGAGGTATGACCTCGAATATTGCAGCTCCTCCTGTAGGATGGACCCTAATGTTGGGTGGTGATACTGTAACTACGATTTCAGAGATTCAAGCACATGGCGTGGCCAACTGGTGCGGTGTGAATGATGACTGTGCTGGCGATGCTAAGGATGGTAATTATGGCTTTGGAATCTGGACACAGGGATTCCCCAAGGTGGAACTCTCACAGACCATTGAAGGTATTGAGAATGGTACTTATATTGTAAGTGCTGCTATGATGGTAGGCGCCAATGGTAATGGCTCACGCCGTACTACACAGCGTTTGTTCGGTAACTTGAACTCTACCTATTTCGGATCTGAATCAGAGTACGATTTGGCTGAACTTGACAATTCTGAGGTATATGATTTTGCTGGTCTTGAAGAGCCCGTGACCGATAGAGATATGCAATATATGGAGGTTCGCGCTTATGTATATGATGGTAAGCTGACCTTCGGTCTGCGTACTGATGGTAACCTTGCTGCAGCGTTGCGTGATGCCTCAAATTCTGCTGGTGGCGATGGATGGTTCAAGGTTGACAACTTCCGTATTACTAAGGTGGGTTATGAAGCTGACGATGCACTCGCAGTGCTGAACCACTATGTAAATACAATCAACACCTTCTGGTTTAAAGACTATTTGATGTCAAGCGAGGTGGCTGAGTTGGTTGAAAGCAAATTGAGTGAGTTTGAAGGATTTACCTCTTCAAGTACTCAAGAGGAAATCAATACAGCGATCTTTGCTGCTAAGGACCTGCTCGCTCGAATGAATGTCTCTGTTAAACTCTATGCTATGTTGGGCGAAGCCATTACTACTGCTTTCGATAACTTAGACCTGTTTATAGATCTCCCTGGCGCTGGTGAATATAGCGATGTGATTACCGAAGTTAGCGATGCTTACGAGTTGGGCGAATACACAGATGAGCAGATCCCCGGTGTTCTTGCTATGCTCGATGAGGCTCTGGAAAACTGCAAGAAGTCAGAGATCCTTGTTGGTAAAGACATTACTTATATTCTCAAGAATCCTAGCTTCGAGGATATGAGTTCGCAGCCCACAGGAGATACTGGTGGTCTTGCTGATGCTCCTAAGGGATGGACCATTCTTCTTAATGGTGATACATGCCGTACAGCAGGCGATATGAGTGCACATGGTATAGCTAACTGGTGTGGTATTAACTCTGGTGATCCAATCAGTGTAACCTTGGAAGATGGTACATATATCGATCGTCAGCCTACCAATGGAGATAAGTTGTGGGGTATCTGGACTCCTAATATACCTGATGTGGAGTTGTCTCAGACTCTTACTGGTCTTCCTAATGGTACCTATATTCTTACAGCTGATGTTATGGTTCAGAATAACTGGTCTGGTGATAATATCACTACTCAGCGTATCTTCGCTAATGGTTATATGCAGATGTTCTCTACTGAAGAGGCACATGCCCTTAACCTACCCGAAGATGCACAGGCGCTCGCTCAGCTCGATGCTGAATATCCTGACCAGGCCGTTCCTTTCTTGACTTATGCCGGATACACATGTGAGGCTGGTGACCGTACTACCGACTTGTTGCATACGATGATCGTTACATTTGATGTTCATGAAGATGGAATTGCCCATATCGGTTTCCGTACAAACAATGTGAATGTCGACGGTGTATCACGCGATGAAGGTGGTCGTGATGGTCAGGGTTGGTTTAAGGTTGACAACTTCACCCTTTACTACGACTCTGAGGATGTAATCTCTTCTATCAAGTGCATCGATGTAGAGGATGCTGCTACAGTTTCGGCTTGCGAATATTATAATATCAATGGTGTACGTGTAGCTACCTTGCAGAGCGGTCTCAATATCGTGAAGCAGATGATGAGCAATGGCACCATCAAGGTGAGCAAGGTGATGGTGAAGTAATATCACTGATATATTGAAATGTCAAAATATAGAGGAGACGTTGCTATAAACGGCAACGTCTCCTCTTTTTTTAGTTATTTTTTGCATTAAAAACATATGTTTTGTGTGTTTATTTCACAAGTTTCAGTAACTTTGCACGATAAATGAAAGTTGTACATGGTAAGGATGAAAAAACTCTTAGTGCTATTTCTGTCAGTGGTTGTAATGGCTAGCTGTACCCAATATGCCAAGGTACAGAAGTCTATGGATTATGACTATAAGTATGAGTTGGCCAAGGCATACTATATGGAAAGTGAATATAGCCAGGCTAGTTCCTTGCTCGAAGATGTACTTGCATTTATGAAGGGTACTATCTATGCTGAGGAGTCGCTTTATATGTTGTCAATGTGTTATTACAACATGAAAGACTATGTGACAGCCTCTCATTATTTTACTACATATTTTAATACCTACCCTAAGGGAGTCTATGCTGAGGTAGCTCGATTCATGTCGGCTAAGGCACTCTATCTTGATACTCCTGATCCGCGTCTTGATCAGTCGAGCACTATACGTGCAATTGGTGAGATTCAGGTTTTCACCGAGTATTATCCCTATTCAGCCTATAAGCGTACAGCAAACGACATGCTCTATGAGTTGCACGACCGTTTGGTGGAGAAAGAATATCGCTCTGCTAAGCTGTATTTTGACTTGGGCAATTATATGGGTAACAATTATCAGGCCTGTATCATCACTGCACAAAATGCACTCAACGATTATCCATACACCAAACTTCGCGAGGATTTGTCTATGCTGATTCTTCGTGCTCGCTATCATATGGCTAAGGAGAGTGTTGCTGATAAGATGATTGACCGTTATCGTGATGCTATAGATGAATATCATGCTTTCAAGAATGAATTCCCTGAAAGTAAATACCTGAAAGAGGCTGATAAGATCTATCGCGATTCGCAAAAGGCTATTAAATAATTTGACAAAACATTAATCATTATAATAAATTATGGATTACAAGAAAAGCAATGCCCCTCTCAACACGATCACTCGTGATATGCAGGATTTCAGAGACAAGACAGGTAATGTGTACGAATCTATAGCCATTATGGGTAAGCGTGCCAACCAGATTTCTGTGGAGATTAAGGAGGAACTGAAGAAGAAACTTGATGAGTTTAGCTCTTCATCAGATAATCTTGAGGAAGTATTCGAAAACCGCGAACAGATTGAAATTTCACGTTTCTATGAGCGTCTTCCCAAATCAACTTTGATTGCTGCTCAGGAGTTCATCGAGGATCAGGTATATTATCGCAATCCGTTGAAGGGTAGCGAGCCTTCGCTTTAATATATCCTTATTAAATTCCATTAGACAAATAGGGTTTAGCAATAAGACTCAAGTGTGGTATGTACACTGGGCGAATGCTAAACCCTAGTTTTTAACAAATATAGGGTTTATGATTATGTCATAGCGATTGTTGACTTGCTGTTAAGTAGCTCTTATGTCCTTATGGCCTAGTCTTCTAATCCTTCCATACCCTACAATCTAAAAGAATATTCATATATGAAATTTTATCTCCATCATATCTATTTGCTATTGGCCATCGTAGCTCTTGTCGTTTGTATGTGTTCTTCAGCTCTTGTAACTTTTGTGTATCAAGATATGTCATCGGTGGCGATGAGCAATTTTGCATTACATAGTGTATCGATGAGTCAGCCTGAGGCTACATCTTCAGCAGCTACATTTGCTCTAGGTATATTGCTTATAGTATCATCGCTTGTTAGCGCATTTGCTATGTTTGTAAGTCTGTTTCAGAACTTTGCATTGCAGAAAAGAAGTGTAATCTTTAACTGTTGCGTTCTCGCAGGTTATTACATCCTAATGCTAGTTTTTGTACTCATCCTTCGCGGCGATACGCGTATGGTGAATCTTGGTTGGCAGGTATGCCTTCCGCTGGTAGCGCTTATTCTTACAGCGATGAGTTTCTACTCTATACGTACTACCGAGGCTAAGATGCTGGCACGTGCCAACAATTTCCGTCTGAGAGATTGATTCGATGTTATCAATACAGAAATAGGGGCACGCTAGCGTACCCCTATTTTTTTGTATGTATCTTCTGATGTTAGAATTTGAAGAAGTTTTTAGCGTTGTTGTAGCTAATGTCTTCGATCATCTGACATACGCGTTCCATTTCGCTGTAAGGAATTTCTCCGTTCTCCACATCGCGTCCTACGAGGTTGCACAGGGTACGACGGAAGTACTCGTGACGAGGATAAGAGAGGAATGAGCGTGAGTCGGTAAGCATACCTACGAAGCGGCTCAGCAAGCCGAGTACAGAGAGTGCATTCATCTGCTTCTCCATTCCATCCTTCTGGTCGAGGAACCACCAGCCTGAACCGAACTGAATCTTTCCGGGCACGCTACCGTCCTGGAAGTTGCCCAGCATGGTGGCGATCACCTCATTGGCGCAGGGGTTGAGGTTGTAAAGGATGGTCTTGGCTAATTTGTCCATTGAATTGAGCTTGTCGAGATATTTAGCCAAAGCCTTGGCAGTGGTAAACTCGCCTATAGAGTCGAATCCGGTGTCAGGGCCAAGAAGCTTAAACATCTTGCTGTTGTTGTCGCGTATGGCTCCGTAGTGGAATTGCTGTGTCCAGCCAGTCTCTGCATCCATGATACCAAACTCAATCATCATGGCGCTCTTATACTTCAGGATCTCCTCCTTAGTCAGCTCGGTGCCACCATATACCTTGTTGAAGATTGCTTTGATCTCTGCATCTGTGTAGTCCTCTGCATAGAATTCCTCAATGCCGTGGTCGCTGAGCTTACAACCCTGCTCTTCGAAGAATTTGTGACGTACGCGCAGTGCCTCGATGACATCGCTGAACTTGCTGATGCTCACTCCGCTTACTTCAGATAATTTGTCGATGTAGGCGCGGAAGTTGGCGGGTACCTCTACAGCCATGGCCTTGTCGGGACGCCACGTGGGGAGCATCTTCACTTCGAAACCGCTCTCTCTGGTCTTGATATGGTATTCCAATGAGTCGATAGGATCGTCCGTTGTGCACACTACCTCTACGTTGTAGCGGCGCATAAATCCTCGAGCAGTGTATTCGGGCTGTTTCAACTTTTCATTACATTCGTCATAAATCTCGCGTGCTGTCTTGGGATTCAATATTTTGTCGATTCCGAAAGCTGTTTTCAACTCTAGGTGCGTCCAGTGGTACAGAGGGTTGCGGAATGTATAGGGGACAGTCTCTGCCCATTTTTCAAACTTTTCCCAATCTGTGGTGTCCTTGCCTGTGCAGAAGCGTTCGTCAACTCCATTGGTGCGCATGGCACGCCATTTATAATGGTCTCCTCCAAGCCAGATTTCGGTTAGTGAGCGAAATTGGTGGTCATCGGCTACCATTTGAGGTATAAGGTGGCAATGATAGTCAATGATGGGCATTTTCTTAGCATGCTCATGATACAACTTCTGTGCTGTTTCGGTTGTCAGCAAGAAGTTCTCGTCCATAAAGTTTTTCATAATTTATCCAATTTTTTAAGTTATGGTAGTTGTTATTTTAATTTACATAGACTGTGCTGTCTTGTATCAGTTCTACAGGCTGAATGGGGGCCTCTTCACCTATCATTTCGCCCTCTATGTAAAGTCGTAAGGGCGTTTGTTTTCCGTTGTTATGAACGGTTATGCTCTTGCGGAACACGCCAGGACGGCGTCCTTTTCCGTTATATGTAACGGTAATCTTTCCCTTTTCGCCAGGTTTGATAGGTTCAAGCGTGTATTCGGGTACGGTGCATCCACACGATGCGTTAGCCTGATGGATGATGAGTGGAGCCTTGCCTACGTTTGTGAAAACAAATTCGTGTGTTACTATTGCAGTGTCAACTGCAAAAACACCAAAGTTGTGGCGCGTATGCTCAAACTTCATTTCTCCTTTCTCTCTAGGCTTTACTTCTTGTATTTCTTGTGCATACCCGAACGATGCTGTCATTAGCATGGCTACTAATAAAATATACTTTCTCATATATCAAATTGTTTATATTACCGCAAATTTAATGATTTAGATGATACTCTGCAATTATCGCGATGAAAAAAAGTTTAAAATATCTTCTCTGTTCAGTTTATAAATAGAGTGTTTCTTTCTTATATTCGTGATTAGGGCTGTTCTGATTCACTATAATTGTCCGATGGTATAATGATTGATGCTGAATATAACTCCATGTAATATTGTACGATTTTCCATTCTCCATGTACTTGCTTGTAACACTTATTTGATAGCCAAAATACATGCTTAAACGATTGATTTAATACGCATTGTATTCTGTCTGTTCAACTTGTGTTTAAGATAAGTTTTTCTATTGTGCTATTCTTTGGTATGTGTAGTCGATTTATGAGCCTTGATGATTTCATGTTCATAGGGCCTTTGTGAAATGGTATTGATACTAAGATGGATATTCAACGTTCTTTCATATTTTTCACTGTTATCTCCACAAGTAATGAGATAATTTTATATTTTTGCAATAACAATGTGTATTCTGTGATATAATATTATATAGTGTAATATGAAAGAATTGAAATGTCCACAATGTGGTAGTGTGTTTACGGTAGATGAAGCCGACTATGCCTCTATCGTGAGTCAAGTGAAGAATGCAGAGTTTGAGGCAGAGGTTGAACGCCGATTGTCTGAAGCCGATTCGCGTTTTAAGGCGGAGCAAGAGTTGGCATCTGCAAAAGCTGAACATGACTTTAAGGCAAAACTTTCACATAAGGATATGGAATTGGAGGCTAAAGCGGCTGAGATTGTACGCATAAAAGATGCCAAAGATGCCGAAATGGCACGCCTTAGGAGTGAGAAGGAGGCTGAGATGGCTAAACTAAGAGGTGACAAAGATGTGTTGATAACCCAATTAAAGGCTCAGCTCGAAGGCTTGGTGGCGCAGAAAGACTCTGAGCGTTCGTTGGCTTTGGCTGAGAAGGATAAGCAGATAGTCCAATTGACTACCACCATTGAGCAGCATGAGGTAAAATTGCAAATGGCACTAATCGAAGAACGTACAAAATCACAACAAAACATACAGGTCAAGGATACGGAGATTGCCAAACTTAAATCAGAAGCCGAACTGGAAAAAAGTAAGGCTCAAGTGCATCTGGCCGAGTTGCAAAAGCGTCATGAGAATGAGTTGAAGGTGAAGCAAGAAATGGTAGATTATTACAAGGACCTGAAAACCCGCATGAGTACTAAGATGGTTGGTGAAACGCTCGAAGCGCATTGCTCTACACTATTCAATCAGATGCTTCGCCCCATGATGCCAAACGCCTATTTTGAAAAGGATAATGATGCTATAGATGGTACAAAGGGAGACTTTATCTTTCGTGATCAGGAAGATGGTACGGAGTATGTATCAATCATGTTTGAGATGAAGAATGAGATGGATACCACTGCTACAAAACATAAGAATGAGGACTTCCTGAAAAAGCTTGATGACGATCGTCGTAAGAAAGGATGCGAATTTGCTGTGCTAGTGTCGTTGCTCGAACCCGATAACGAGTTGTACAATGGTGGTATAGTAGATGTGTCGTATCGCTATCCCAAAATGTATGTAATCCGTCCTCAGTTCTTCATACCGATTATTACACTACTGGTGCAAACCTCAAAGAAGAGTTTGGAGTATAAGCGTCAGCTTATGATGGCACAGAGTAAGGAGGTCGATGTTACAAACTTTGAGAATGCGCTGCTCGATTTTCAGGAGAAGTTTGGTCGCAACTATCGTTTGGCTAGTGAAAAGTTTAAGATGGCTATTGATGAGATTGACAAAACCATTACCCATCTCCAAAAGATCAAGGATGCGTTGCTTGGGTCTGAAAACAACCTGCGTCTAGCTAATGACAAAGCTCAGGATCTCACGATTAAGCGTCTCACCCGTAATAATCCTACAATGAAGCATAAGTTTGATGAGGCCAAGAACTTATAGGATATTGATGTTGATATATGGATATCCATGATGATATTTTTCTTGTTCGCTGTGACTAAACTTTGTTTATTCGCTCGCTTATTCATATCTTTGCGGAAGAAATAATAATATACACTCTGAGGGTGTAGTAATAAGTAGTATACTATGGATAGTAATATGTATATCCCCAATGCTGATCGTTATGATTTGATGGAATATCGTCGCTGCGGACGTAGTGGCGTACTGCTTCCTGAGATATCGCTTGGCTTTTGGCACAACTTTGGTGAAAATCATGATGAAGCACTAGGTTTGGAAATTGTGCATTATGCCTTCGATCATGGCATCTGTCACTTTGATCTTGCTAATAATTATGGTCCCCCTAATGGTGCTGCAGAAGAACGCTTTGGCCGTTACATGAAGCAGTCGTTACATACTCATCGCGACGAGATGTTTATTGCCACCAAGGCCGGTCATCCCATGTGGCCTGGTCCCTATGGCGATTGGGGTTCTCGCAAGAGCCTTGTGGCTAGTCTTGATCAGAGTCTGCGTCGCATGCATCTCGACTATGTGGATATATATTATACCCACCGCTACGATCCTAATACTCCGCTCGAGGAGACCATGCAGGCGCTGGTTGATATCGTGCGTTCGGGCAAAGCCCTCTATGTGGGTTTATCTAAGTATCCCGAAGATGTTGCCCGTCAGGCCTATGATTACCTTGATGCACACGATGTACACTGCATCCTTTATCAGGGACGCTACAATATGCTTACTCGTCAACCTGAGGAGGTCATAATCCCCCAAGCACATAAATATGGTGCGGGATTCATTGCCTTCTCGCCTTTGGCACAAGGTCTGCTCACTAATCGTTACCTGCAGGGTGTTCCTGAAGGCTCACGTATGACGCAGAGCAATTTCCTTCGTCCTGAGGTTCTTACCGATGAGTTATTGGGTAAGTTGCGTGAACTCAACACTATTGCTGCTCTTCGTGGACAGACCTTGGCCGAGATGGCCCTGGCTTGGTTGCTCCATGATGAGCGAGTTACCTCCGTCATCGTTGGCGCTAGCTCTGTTGAGCAGTTGAAGAACAACCTCCGTGCTTGCAAGAATAAGTCCTTTACTGCGGATGAGCTCCTTCGGATTGACGCCATCTTGAAATAGTAAAATTATAATATGATCAACATTAGTCTGAATGAATATCAGAGTGCGGCATTGTCCAAGCTTGCTATAGATACTTTGACTCCCATGCAGGAGGCTGCTTTAAGTGCGGCCCGCGAGAAAAACGATGTCATCTTATTGTCTCCTACCGGTACGGGAAAGACTTTGGCCTTCTTGTTGCCTTTGATTGAGCGTTTACAACTTGGTGTTGAGGGCGTGCAAGCTTTGGTGATAGTGCCTTCACGCGAACTGGCTTTACAGATCGATTCGGTTCTTAAGACCATGGCTCTTCCTTGGAAGGCCATGAGTGTATATGGAGGACGTGCTGCGATGGACGAGCATCGCTCAATGAAGGGAGTCAATCCTTCGATCATCATCGGTACGCCTGGCCGTTTGAATGACCATCTTGAGAAAGCTAATTTTGATGCACATAATATAGGTACGCTTGTTATTGACGAGTTTGACAAATGTCTCGAATTCGGATTTCAAGGCGAGATGCAGCAGGTCATCGAGAAATTGCCTGCCGTGCGTCGTCGATACCTGACCTCAGCGACTGATATGGATGAGATTCCTGCATTTACGGGGGTGCGTTGTCCTGTTAAGCTCGACTATCTCTCTGTAAATGTTACGGAGGAGAGAGTAAGCACCTATATTGTCCATTCTGAGAGCAAGGATAAGTTGCATACATTATATAAATTACTTTGTTCGTTTACAGGCGGACAGTCTATTGTATTTTGTAACCATCGAGAGTCGGTTGATAGGGTAGGGGCATACCTTCGTGAGCAAAAACTCTTTTTTGAATCCTATCACGGAGGTATGGAACAGGATGTACGCGAACGTGCATTGTATAAGTTCCGCTGTGGCAGCAGCAATGTACTCATCAGTACCGACCTGGCAGCCCGCGGACTCGATATTCCAGAAGTGCAGCATATCATACATTATCATCTCCCGGGAAGTGAAGATGCATACATCCATCGTACAGGCCGCACAGCCCGATGGAATGCCGTGGGTAGTTCGTATCTCATCCTTCATAGTGAGGAGCGTGTGCCAGAGTATTTGACTGCTGGCGTGGAAGACTACATACTCCCCGAACGCGTAGGACGTCCTCAACCTCCTTTATGGAGCACACTATATATAGGAAAGGGGAAGAAGGATAAGATCAACAAAGTGGATATTGCCGGATTCCTTTACAAGAAAGGTGGTCTCACACGCGAAGATGTGGGCAATATCGATGTACACGACTATTATGCATATGTGGCGGTTTCACGTGCCAAGGTACGTCAGTTGCTAACACTTATTTCTGGGGAGAAAATCAAAGGTATGAAGACACGTATCGAGGTGGCAAAGTGATAAAATGTTTGTGAATTGACAAATAGTGTGACAAAAATTTTGCAGGATAAGCTAAACTGCTTACTTTTGTCGTTTCAAATATGGTTATTAAAAACTAAAAACAAATTGTTATGAAGAAGCATAATTTCTGCGCAGGACCCTCTATCCTGCCACGCGAAGTGATTGAGCAGACTGCTCAGGCTGTTTTGGATTTCAATGGCTCAGGCCTTTCTATATTGGAGATTAGTCACCGTTCTAAAGATTTTCAGGCGGTAATCGATGAAGCGACAGCCCTTTTTAAGGAGGTGCTCAACATCCCCGAGGGATATTCGGTGCTCTTCCTGGGTGGTGGTGCCAGCATGCAGTTCTGCATGGTGCCTTACAACTTCCTGGGTAAGAAGGCTGCCTACATCAATACCGGTGTATGGGCCAAGAAGGCGATCAAGGAAGCGAAGAATTTTGGCGAGGTGGTAGAGGTGGCATCATCGGCCGATACTACCTATAATTATATTCCCAAGGGCTACACCGTACCAGACGATGTGGACTACTTCCACTATACCTCTAATAATACTATTTATGGTACGGAGACTCGTATTGACCCTGAAGTGAATGTTCCTCTGATTGCCGATATGTCATCAGATATCTTCTCGCGTCCTGTCGACTTCAGTAAGTACATTTGCGTGTATGGCGGTGCCCAAAAGAATTTGGCTCCCGCAGGTGTTACCTTCGCCATTGTTCGCAACGATGCGTTGAATAAGGTAGACCGCACTATCCCCACCATGCTCAACTATCAGACACATGTCGATGGTGGCTCTATGTTCAACACACCTCCCGTGCTGCCCATCTACTCGGCTATGCTTACCTTGCGCTGGATCAAGGCCAACGGTGGAGTAGAGGAGATGGCTCGCCGTGCCAAGGAGCGTGCCGAGCTGCTCTATGGTGAGATTGACCGCAACAAGATGTTCCATGGCACCTGTGCTGTGGAGGACCGCTCATACATGAATATCTGCTTCGTGCTCAACGAAGAATACAAGGAGCTTGAGGCCGAGTTCATCGAGTTTGCCAAGGCTCGTGGCATCGTCAACATCAAGGGTCACCGCTCAGTAGGTGGTTTCCGTGCATCATGCTACAACGCTATGCCCCTCGAGAGCGTACAGGCGTTGGTAGATTGTATGAAGGAGTTTGAAGAATTGAAGAAGTAATAGACCCCCTCCAACCTCCCCCTCTATGGGGAGGCTTTGCAGACAACGCTGAATTCTTACAGACATCGTGGAGCTTTACTCCCCTCCATAGAGGGAGGGGTTGGGGGAGGGTCCCAATTTGACCTATTATGAAAGTATTAGTAGCAACCGATAAGCCATTTGCCAAAGTTGCGGTAGATGGCATCCGTGAAGTGATCGAAGGAGCTGGTTACGAGCTCGTATTGTTAGAGAAATATGGCGACAAGGCCAACCTCCTTGCTGCCGTGGCCGATGCCGACGCCATCATCATCCGTAGTGATGTCATCGATGCCGAGGTGCTCGACGCTGCGGGGCAGCTCAAGATTGTGGTACGTGCCGGTGCCGGTTACGACAATGTAGACCTCGCTGCAGCCACCGCCCACAACGTATGTGTGATGAACACCCCCGGACAGAACTCCAATGCCGTAGCCGAGCTCGCCCTCGGACTCATGGTATATGCTGTTCGTAACCTCTATAATGGTACCTCTGGCTGCGAGCTCAAGGGCAAGAAGCTCGGTATCCACGCCTATGGCAACGTAGGCCGCAACGTGGCACGCATCGCCAAGGGCTTCGGTATGGACATCTACGCTTACGATGCCTACTGCCCCAACGAGGTGATGGAGGCCGAAGGCGTTACCCCCGTAGCATCAGCCAAGGAGCTCTACGAGCAGTGCCAGGTGGTATCGCTCCACATCCCCGCTACTCCCGAGACCAAGGAGTCTATCAACTACGCCCTCCTCAAGGATATGCCCAAGGGAGCTGTGCTCGTCAATACCGCCCGTAAGGAGGTCATCAACGAGGCCGAGCTCATCCAGCTCATGCAGGAGCGTACCGACTTCAAGTATATGACCGACATCATGCCCGCCGCTCACAATAAGTTCATGGAACTTTTCGCTGATCGCTACTTCTCAACTCCCAAGAAGATGGGTGCGCAGACCGCCGAAGCCAACATCAATGCCGGCATCGCTGCCGCTCATCAAATCGTAGGCTTCCTGAAGGACGGATGTGAGAAATTTAGAGTAAATAAGTAATAACAAAAGACCCCCTCCAACCTCCCCCTCTATGGGGAGGCTTTGCAGACATCGCAGTTTTTTATATACGTTGCGGAGCCCTACTCCCCTCCATAGAGGGAGGGGTT
>JAFOYZ010000174.1 GCA_017424485.1 Bacteroidaceae bacterium | reverse complement strand
GAAGGAGAGCCTGAAAGAAAAGGGAGTGGACTTCGTATACATCACCAACACCAGCAGCGACACCAAGGAGTGGATAAAATACATCGAGCAACACGAAGGTGTGCACTACATCGTGCCCCAGGAAAAGATGCAAGCCATGCAAATCCCCGGCTACGAAAATGCCATACCCCACTACCTCATCTACGACCGCGAAGGTAAATTCGTTAAAGCCATCGTAGGCTGGCCTGGGGTGGAAGAAATGGTGCAAGAGCTTTCTGCGGTGCAATAACCAAAGAGGCTGAGATCAAAAAAACAAATGAAAATTTGGTTTTTCGCTCAACTTACACTAATTTTAATCTGCTTCGCAGCTTGAAGGTAGGCTGCATCTCAGAAATTCTCAAATAAATTTGGTATTTCGTTCGATTTGCACTACCTTTGCACCCGCTTTTCGTAGAGCACCTTAAAAGGCTCTCACATCGTGTGATGGCGAATTGAGCAGAGAACTTAATTTAGAGTAACACATTTAAAAGAAAAACAAACATGAAATCATTTGATTTGAAAGGTACTGCACGTACCGAGGTAGGTAAGAAGAGCACCAACGAGCTCCGTAAGAACAATGGTATTCCCTGTATCCTTTATGGTATCGAGAAGGAAGCTAAGGCTTTTGCTGTAACAGTAGACGCTGTTCGCAAGCTCGTTTACACTCCCGACATTCACTTTGTAAACCTCACCATCGATGGTGTTGAGTGCAAGGCTGTATTGAAGGACATCCAGTTCCACCCCGTTAAGGATACCATCCTTCACATGGACTTCCTCCAGATCGTTGAGGACAAGGCTATCGTAATGGAGGTTCCCACCGTTCTCACTGGTCTCGCAGCTGGTGTTAAGCTTGGTGGTAAGCTTCAGCAGGCTATCCGCAAGATCAAGGTGAAGGCTGTATACGCTAACATCCCCGAGAAGTTGACCGTAGACGTAACTGAGCTTGGCCTCGGCAAGTCTATCAAGGTAGGTGAGCTCTCATTCGAGGGTCTCGAGCTCGTTACTCCCGCTCAGACCGTTGTATGTAGCGTAGCTGCTACACGTGCTTCACGTGAGGCTGCCAACGGCAAGAAGTAATCAGAGAGTGATTAAACCTTAAGGGTTGAGGGTTGCGGATGTAGGTCCCAGCTTTCAACCCTTTCATTTATATAAAAGGAAGAAACAGATGAAATACCTTATCGTAGGCCTCGGCAACCCGGGCTATGAGTACGACGGCACACGCCACAATATAGGGTTTCGCGTGGTAGATGCCCTAGCCAGTGCTGCAGGTGCCGCGTGGGAAGACAAGCGCTACGGCTTCGTGGCACAGATGCGCGTGAAGAACGCTCAGATGACACTACTCAAGCCCACCACCTTCATGAACCTCAGCGGCAATGCCGTCCGCTATTGGCTAGAGAAAGAGAACATCCCCACCGAGAACCTGCTCATCATCGTAGACGACCTCTCGCTGCCCGCGGGTACACTACGACTGAGGGGTAAGGGCAGCGACGGTGGACACAACGGACTGAAGCACATAGCACAGCTCATCGGCCAGGACTATGCCCGACTGAAGTTCGGCATCGGCAACGACTTTCCCCGTGGCGCACAAGCCGACTTTGTGCTTGGCAAGTTCAGCGCTGAAGATGAGGACATCATCACCAAGCAACTCCCCACGGCGTGCGACATTGCCAAGAGCTTCTGCCTGGCCGGACTCACCATCACGATGAACCAATACAACAAGAAGAATTGAAAATTAAAATTTAAAAATTGGAAATTAAAAGTTCATGCATCGCTTTCCGTTTTCAGTCCACTAATTTTCCATTTTCCTTTTTCAACTTACAACTTACAACACGTGGAAGCAAGAATCGACAAATGGCTATGGGCCGTGCGCCTATATAAGACCCGTTCGATGGCTACAGATGCCTGCAAGAAGGGACAAGTAACAATGAACGGCACAACGATGAAACCCTCGAAAACCATCAAGGAGGGCGACGTAGTAAGCGTGCGCAAGCCGCCCATCACCTACACCTTCCGTGTGCTTAAGGCTATAGAGAATCGTGTGGGTGCCAAGCTCGTGCCCGAAATGCTCGAGAACATCACTCCCAAGGAACAGTACGACATACTGGAGATGAGCAAGATAAGCGGCTTTGCCAACCGTATGCGTGGCACCGGCCGTCCCACCAAGAAGGAGCGCCGCGATCTCGATGAGTTCCTCGGCGACGAAAGTTTCGGCATGAGTGACTTACTCTTCTTCGACGATGATGACGATGACGAAGAGCAAGACTAGCCCTTACGATACAATGCCATAAAAGAAATACTCCCGATCTCACAAGAAGCCGGGAGTATTTTTTCTTTCAGCAAACGGATTTGTTATAAACAAGCCTTCACTGCCTCGATAAGTTGGGCATACTCCTCATCAGAGAGATACACCTTACCCGGATTCATCTGGAACGTGCCGCCATAGTCAGGACCATCAACATACTTAGGGGCTAGATGAAAGTGCAAGTGACAGAGTTTGTCGCTATAAGCACCATAGTTGATCTTCTCCGGATTGAAAGCCTTCTGCATAGCACGGGTAGTCTGGGCCACATCGGCCATAAAGGCATTACGTTCCTCATCAGAGAGCTCGTTAAGGTCGTTCACATGCTTATCATACGCTACAAGACAACGGCCATGATAGGTCTGCTCCTTAAACAGGAAAAGGCGCGACACACGGAGGTGACAGATTTCAATCATCAGATTGTGAAGGGTCTCATTGTTCTGACAATAGAGACAATCTTTAGGATCGCTGTACATTTCTCTTCTTTTTTGAGTTTATAAATATATGGCATGAGGCTATATCATTATTGCCTTGGCCAAACCTTACTATCTCTTGGCAACAATCTCAGCTATTTTAACGATGGTCATCATAGCCTTTTCCATTGACTGCACTGGTACAAATTCGTAGCGGCTATGGAAATTCACGCCACCCGCAAAAATATTAGGACAAGGCAGACCTTTGAATGAGAGCTGCGCCCCATCCGTGCCACCACGTATAGGCTTTATCTTAGGTTCTACACCCACCTCACGCATAGCTTGACAGGCGATATCGATGACATACATCATAGGCTCTATCACTTCACGCATATTTGCATACTGCGTAGTGAGCTCTATCGTAGCCGTGCCTGCGCCATACTTCTTGTTGAGTTCCTGCACACACGCCTCCATCAAGTCTTTACGCTTGGCGAAAATCTCGGCGCTATGGTCACGTATGATATAGCTTAGCGTAGTCTGCTCTACCCCACCTTTCAGGCCTACCAGATGATAGAATCCTTCATAGCCATCGGTACATTCGGGCACCTCATTCTTAGGCAACATACCCATAAACTCCGCTGCCACACGCATCGAGTTGAGCATCTTATCTTTAGCATAGCCTGGATGTACGTTGCGACCATTAATTGTGACACGGGCCGAAGCGGCATTGAAGTTCTCATACTCCAACTCGCCAACCTCACCACCATCCATCGTATAGGCCCAGTCGCAGCCAAACAGCTTCACATCGAACTTATGCGCTCCAAGTCCAATCTCCTCATCTGGGTTGAATCCTATACGTATCTTGCCATGCTCTATCTCGGGATGAGCTTGCAGATAGGCTATAGCCGACACAATCTCGGCCACACCTGCCTTATCATCAGCACCGAGCAACGTATGTCCGTCAGTCACGATAAGGTCATTGCCTACATAGCGCAGCAATTCGGGAAATTCCTCCGTAGAAAGCACCGTATGATCCTCTGCCGACAGTACGATATCCGTACCATTATAACTCTCCACAACACGCGGATTCACATCCTTTCCCGACACGTCAGGACTCGTGTCTACGTGAGCGATAAAACCTATAGTAGGCAACGTTCGTGAAGTGTTGGCAGGCAACGTTGCAAAGAGGTAGCCATACTCATCAAGCGTGATTTCCTCCAAGCCCATCTCTTCCAACTCCGCACGAAGCATCTTCACAAACTCCATCTGCCCCGGAGTACTAGGTGTCACTCCAGCCTCTTCGGCCGACTGGGTATCAATGCGCACATAGCGCAGAAAACGATTCACTAAATCCATAACGTTAAAAAAATAGCACTGCTAAGTTACAACAACTACCGCAGATAAAAAAATATCATTAAGTTTTTCCAATCAACAACCCTATATCACACATACAGAACACCCTCAGCTAATTCATTCACAAGCTGAGCATATCGTTCCACTACAGCCTCAACGTAGCGAGCGCCCTTCTCGGCAGTCGCCTTGCGCGGATCACCAATACCTGTATCTGACGACACCTGCATCCAATGACGTGGGACCCATGCAACTTTCTCCCGCAGCATCTTCGAGGCAAACTCACGCGAAGCGCCACTACCAGCCTCTTCTATATTCACCAATTCGGGATGGTAGTGCATCATCACCGAGGTTTCCACCTCATCGGCATGATCGCCAGGCTCATCAAATATACCCTTCTTCGGCACAAATGTATACCACTCGCTACAAGCAATAAGAAAATCGGGATAGTCTATCGACAAGTCACGTATCATACTCTTAAATGTGTTACCCCCATGCCCATTAATAATGAGCATACGACGCACACCCTGTGCATAAAGCGAAGCTACCAAATCAGTCAATACTGCCTTTTGGGTCTCGTAGCGATAATGTATACAAAAGGGCAGTTCACGTTGCCCAGGATTTTGCGACCCCGCCGTCACGTAAGGCATTACCATACACCGTAATCCATACACCTGCAGAGCCTTGCGGGCTACGTCTACAGCGATATCGTGACTCAGGATGCAATCGGTCAAATAGGGCAAATGCAAATTATGCGGCTCGGTGGCGCCCCATGGGAGCAACACCATATCATAGCTGAGCGAACGTACTTTCCCGTAACTACTCACTGCCAAGTCGAGTTCTCTTTCCATAACTTCAGTAATTGCACCGCTAAGATACAACATCTTTGACAAATATGAAAAATATCACTAAGGTTTTATGCTCTCGCTCACTATTTACTCTTATAGGGAGATCAGACTTATAGTAAACATACAAAATACATATTATACATGTAATTAGATATTTTTCATACAACACACACACGAAATCAAGAAAAATGTCTAAATTCGCCTCTCAAACTATAGCATCATAAACACTAATATATAATAAGGTATGAAAAAAATGACAATTCTGATGGCAACACTCGCCATCTTTGCTGCTTGCAATAACATCAGCAAAAAGAGTGAAACACCCGCTACAGCCAACCAGGCTACCACACAAGACACCATCGTATACGAGCACGAATACCTTGTAAAGGTAGGTGATATGGCTCCCGACTTTACTCTAAAATACACCGATGGAACCGAGTTCACACTCTCTGCGCTACGTGGTAAAATAGTGATGCTACAGTTTACTGCCAGCTGGTGTGGTATTTGCCGTGGCGAGATGCCCCATATAGAAAGTCGCATTTGGCAACCTCACAAAGACAATGCTGACTTTGTGCTTGTAGGTGTTGACCGCGAAGAACCGCGCGAAGTAGTAGAGGAGTACACTGCGAAGATAGGTACCACCTACCCTATGCTGCTCGACGAGAAGGGCGACGTATTTGCCAGCTATGCCTTGCGTAAATCAGGTATCACACGCAACGTTCTTATCGACCGTGATGGTCGCATCATAAAGCTTACCCGCCGTTTCGTAGAACCCGAATTCAACGATCTTGTTGCCACGATAGATAGTTTACTTGCTATGTGAATTTGTACAAATCAACACAGTGTGTCACAAATAGAATAATGTACAAATAACACACATAATAATCATACGCTATAAAATATATTAACTATTTGCATATTTGATTATTACAACAATTACATAAAGCAATTATATAAGCAGAAAATCCGTCTGTCTACAAAATGAAATATTGTACAATCATACACGACATACAACACGAAGGAAAAATAGGTTAAGACAGAATAGATTAAAAGAATAAAGGCTTGCCCGATAGAGCAAGCCTTTATTCTTTTGAGCCTCTTGTCGGATTCGAACCAACGACCCCGAGATTACAAATCACGTGCTCTGGCCAACTGAGCTAAAGAGGCGGGTGGGTAAGCAATCTATATCGCGCCGCTACGACCTAATACCTTTGCTGCGATCAAGCCCTGGAGGGTTCAAAGGGAGCTGGCCGTATAGGACTTACCCATTTTGCGGGTGCAAAGTTAGTGCAAGGCAAGTAAAAAACCAAATTTTTATTTAGTTTTTTCCCATCATTAGTCCAACTTCTTCTTGCTTTCAAGGAAAAAAGTTATTCCAACCTAACTAGAACAAATCAAACCTCTACGACAACAAGTACAGAGAACACCTTCTCTCTACACCATGTTTATACATAAAAACACTTCTGCTGGCGAAATCGCTTCGGCAGCAGAAGAAAAGAAATGGCATTTATCAGAAAAACAGAACAAGAAAAACT
>JAFOYZ010000173.1 GCA_017424485.1 Bacteroidaceae bacterium | reverse complement strand
ATTTCACGAGATGAGGAGCCTTGGCTGCAAAATGACCGCCAGCGGCCATATACTTGTTTGCATCATCACCGAAAGCATAACATGGGTGACTGCGCATCTTAAACTCTGCGCCGATGGCATTGTTGATAAGCAGGATGCGTATATTATTGCCTACGTGACGGTTGCCCATGGAGTTGAGGTCGTAGAAAAAGGCCAGATCACCTGTTACCAAGAAGCAAAGGCGGTGCGGACTGGCCAACGACGAGCCAATCATGCTACTGGTGCAGCCATCGATACCACAACAGCCTACATTGCTGGTGCACTGTACGCCAGCGGGGAGTGGGAACATATTCCAGCAGCGGCGGCTATTGGAGGCGCTGATATGGAAGAGTGAGCCCTCGGGCAAGCGACGAGAGAGCTGCGAGGCGGTCCAGATATTGCTGAAGGGCAGCTCGGGGATATGGTTGTATATCTCAGCAAAGGCGGCACGGTAGTGGTCGATGCTCGCGTGCTTGTCGGAACCCTCTACGGCATAATGGTCGAAGAAGAAGGTCTCGGACATCTGGAAAACGGTGGTGAGCTTCTTGAAGGGGTCGCGCAACTCGCCGTCTTCGCTGACACGCCAGATAGCCTTGACGGGGACGGTGCCCGCAAAGGTGGCTGCAGAGACCTCGCCGATATGGATCATGAGGTCGAAGGTCTCAAACAAGGTGGGCACGGACTGCAACTGCGACAAGGTGGGGAGCAGGCGGTAACGGCCATAATAGCCACTGGTGTGGTCGCAGATGACAATGGCATCGTGAGTAGCGCAGAAACGCTCCAGTGCCTCGACCTGCGACGGTGTGAACTGTACATGGGAGCCTACATAGACGCAGATGCTGCCCTGGGGCATATCGGGCATGGGATCCCAAGCCTGCACACGGCGGAAGGCACGTACCTGGGGTAACTCCTTCACGGAGAAATCTCCACTGCAAATGGTCAATATATTGATATGTGCGGGACCTCCCCCATTGCGACGCAGCTCGAGGATGGCTTTGTTGGCCTCCATATTGACATAAGCGGCATCGCGTTCGTCCTTGACCACAGGGAGTTCTACCGATATCTTAGCGATATCGTAGGGGATATTGTGACGGTCGATATTCTGGAATATCAGTTGACCTATAAGGTCGTTGCCCTGATGCGAGGTGATAGCCAGCACGGGCAACTTACGATAGAAGGCCTCGGTAAGGCCGGGATAGTAGTTGCGTGAGGCGGTAGAACCTGTGCAGGAGAGCACGACGGGCTCGCCACTCTCGGCGGCAAGGCCACAGGCGATATAGGCTGCAGAGCGCTCATCGACGGAGGAGTATATCTCAAACCAGGGGTCGCTTTGCAAACTGCCTACAAAAGAGAAATTGGTAGCCCCAGGTGATGCGACTACCTTCTTGATGCCATGGGCTTTCAAAAGGGCGATGACAATCTGTATATTGCGTTCCGAAGAGTAAAACTTGTCGGACATAATGCTGTATATTAGTTGAATAACTTGTTCTTAATCTTTCGTGCTATATTCAAAAGGCGGAAGGTGGGCTTAAGGAGGAATGTCAGACTATTCCTATAACAGAAATAGGTAAACTTATTCCCCATATGAGGTATCTCACGAAGGGGTGTGCGCTCTCCTGTCACCTTATCGTTGACTGCTTCAATGTCCCAAGGAATCCGGTTAAAATGCGGAGCCTTCAGAAAATCCTCCAGGCATTTAGCCAAACCTACCTGAGGTAACGTGAATGAATTGACATCACAGAACTGAGCAATCTTACTATTATCGAATGTGCGATTGAAATATCGGCAATAAATTAGCTGATAAACTCGCGAAGGGAACTTCAGATTGGTGGACTTCTTGGTCATCACCACGGGGATGTCTCGACCAAGGTGTTTCTTCAATACAGCTACATAGGTAGCAAGCACCTCATGCCAAGGCAAAGAGATAGGACTAGTGACATGAAAAACCTCGCCCATCGCTTTTGGTTCATCGATAACGGATATTATACCTCCAGCAACATCATCGCCTAAGGTCATCGTAGTAAGCTTGTCATTGACATCCTCAGAAAAGACGATACTGCGCCCATGAAGAGCACGATAGAGCCAATTCTCCTTTTCGAGCACACCCAACTGCAAGCGATAGGTATTATATGTTATCGTGGGACGAATGATAGTAAAGTTGGTTCTACCAGACTTTAATAGAACATCTTCACCACGAGCCTTAAGAAGTGCATATTCACTGGTCTTTAAGTACTCATCATCTTGTGATGCTTCTAATAGTCGAGGGGTATTCTCTGTAATCAGACCATCGACCCCAGCATATACACGTGACGAACTGATAAAAATATATTGCTTGGTATTGTCAAGGAAAAGAGGAGTATATGCCTGTAATTCTGCAACGGAGTAAACCATAAAATCGACGACAGCGTCCCAAGGCTGCATCGTGAAAACACGAGTTAAGAATTCCTTCTCCTTGGCATTCCCCTGAATGTATGTGATATTTGCACTGGACTCACGTTTGCTTCTGCTGGTTACATAAACTTGATGCTCCTTGGACAATTGTTGTACCAAGGGAACTCCCATAGGACCTGTGCCTCCTAACACCAATATATTCATAGACCTACCCTATTTAATAAATTTGCCAATCACCGTTCTTACACTGTTTAAGATAACCTGTCTTTCACCCTCTGTCATACCTAAATATAATGTACTGACACCTACAGACAAGACGGAGACGATAGATACAACCAAAAGACGTAAGAGACCTGGCTCCATTATGAGATTAAGCGTTACGGGAACAACCATACCAACACTGGTAGTTAGGATGATAGGGAGAAAGACATGCGTCGCGTACATCTTGACCTTCAGATGGACCATCTCCTCCATCAAGAACATACGAGCTATGAGAGCAGCTATCTTGACAAAGACATAGATGTAATAGGCATAGAGTGGTGTAGCACCCAATGAAAATGCAATCCATACCAAAGGGAACTCCAAGATTGCGACGGAGGTGATAACCAAAGAATACTTCTTAAGCCGACCTGTAGCCATGCATGCGGTATACCCTGTACGGCCGATACAATCGCATAAACTAACTATCAGAATGAGTTGGACAAACTGGACGGTGTACTTGGGGACATCAACCAACCAAAGGTCTAAAATCTGCTCGGCTCCCAAGATGATAGGTAGGGCCAAGAGGAACATGCAAAAATAGGAAAACTTGGCTCCTCGGCAAACCAACTTATGCATATGGGCAAGGTCGCCACTGGCATAACTCTTGGTTATCTGAGGATTGATGGCGATTGTAAAATTGCCGACAAACTGGTTGACGATATTGTCTACCGAAACAGCGATGCCTCGAGCAGCATTGACTGCCACACCGAAAAACATGTTGAGCAGCATATTTACTCCCTGATTGTTGAAAATATAGGCAGTGCTGTTGAAGAAGTTCCACCCGGCAAAGCCGCCCATCTGCTTGAAGATGCTCTTATCAAACGTAAACGTGTAGGTGCACTCGGCGAAATGACGCTTGCAATAGTAGCCATATATGAAGCGGATGATAAGGGAAATCGAGCACAACAAGCCTGCGTAGAAGATGAGCTTATCGATGGGTGAATAGGGTATCAGCAGGGCTACGGCCAACTTGCCCAACGCCTCGAAGATGCTGATATAGGCAAAGGCGGACATGCGCTCATGGGCTACAATGGCAGCATTATAGGGGACGCTGATAAGGCCCACGACGAAGTTCAGTATGGAGAACTGGAAGACCCACTGGGCTGCAATCTCACGACCTGCTGGGATATCTAACTGTGTATCGATAAACCAAGGACCCAACAGCTCGGCTATGATGACAATGAGCAACGATAGGCCCGCCATGATATTGACAGAGGTGGAGAACATGGTCTTCAGCTTGTCGCCACCACCACGGCCTAACTCATAGGTGATAAACCGACTGATAGCGCCCGACAAGGAGGTGGAGATGATGCTAAACATAGCAACAAAACCGCCGACAACATTGTATACACCAAAGTTGTCGACGCCCAATGCGGCAAGGTTCACACGGGACGTGTAGAGACCTACCAGCATCATCAAGAACATGCGAACATAGAGTATCAGCGTGTTCTTGGCTATGCGTTTATTGCTCTCGGAAATTTCCATTTTTAAGCAGTCGAAGACTGCGGTTAATCGCACCAAAGGTGCTGGTTAATCGCGGCTTTGCCGCTGGTTAATCATCGCTTCGCGATTGGTTAATCGTGGCAGAGCCACTGGTTAATCGCGATGGTACTGCGCGAAGATTTTTCTTTAACATAAATGGCCATGAATGAGCCACGAATTTTCATGAAT
>JAFOYZ010000172.1 GCA_017424485.1 Bacteroidaceae bacterium | reverse complement strand
ACGTGGTCGAGCATTTCTTTGTGCGATTCTTTGGAATGCTCTGGGGTGTCAATGCGTACAATCTCAATTTTAGAGAACTCATGTAGGCGGTTCAGTCCGCGCACGTCCTTGCCATACGAACCGGCCTCGCGACGGAAGCACTGTGTGTAGGCAGTATTCTTGATAGGAAGCTCCTTCTCATCGAGGATTACATCACGGTAGATGTTTGTCACAGGCACCTCAGCAGTAGGGATGAGGTAGAGGTCATCGGCTGTGCAGTGATACATCTGACCCTCCTTGTCGGGCAACTGTCCTGTGCCGTATCCCGATGCCTGGTTCACCACTGTAGGCGGCATTATCTCCTCGTAGCCGGCATTGCGGGCCTCGTCGAGGAAGAAGTTGATAAGGGCACGCTGCAGACGGGCACCCTTACCGCGGTATACGGGGAATCCGGCGCCGCTAATCTTTACACCAAGATCAAAGTCGATGAGGTTGTATTTTTTTGCCAACTCCCAATGGGGCAGGGGGTTGGGGCCAAGGTCGGGCACCTCGTTGCCAGTCTTCTCTACCACGTTTTCCTCAGCATGAGCACCCTCGGGCACCTCGTCGTAGGGAATATTGGGGATAGTGTAGAGCAGGTTCTGCGTATCTTCGGCAGCAGTCTTCATCTCCTCTTCGAGTACTGCATTGGTTGCCTTCAAGGCTGCCACCTCGGCTTTCACTGCCTCGGCCTCCTCGCGCTTGCCCTCCTTCATAAGGGCACCGATGCGTGCTGCCAACTGCTTGGCTTCTGCCAGGTTCTTGTCGAGAGTTGTTTGAGCAGCGCGACGCTTCTTGTCGAGCGCAATTACTTGTTCTATTGTTTCCTCGGCATTGCCGAAATGTTTC
Organism: Bacteroidaceae bacterium; assembly: GCA_017424485.1. Lineage (GTDB taxonomy): Bacteria > Bacteroidota > Bacteroidia > Bacteroidales > Bacteroidaceae > UBA1189. The sequence continues at coordinate 6,235 of JAFOYZ010000172.1, read as the reverse complement.
TTCTCAAGGCCTTTGATTACTCGTTCGGTCTGTTCGGTGATGAGTTTAATCGTAAGCATCCTATTATGTGGTTTTGTTATATTGAAAATTTATGCAAAGTTAGCAATTTGCTGTCAAATAGACAATAAACGTGTAAAAAAAGAGGTCTAATCGAGCGATTAAACCTCTTCTCATTATGCGTTTGTAGCAATTTATGCTTCTGCTGCAGGAATTACAGATACGTAACTCTTGTCGTTACGTCCTCTCTTGAACTGAACAGTACCATCAACAAGAGCATAGAGTGTGTGGTCTGAACCCATACCCATGTTCTCACCGGGATGGTGTACTGTACCTCTCTGACGTACGATGATGTTACCGGCCTTGCATACCTGACCGCCGAAAATCTTTACACCGAGACGCTTACTAGCTGACTCGCGACCGTTCTTAGAACTACCAACTCCTTTTTTATGTGCCATGATCTAAATGTGTTAAAAGGGTTATGCGATAACTTCTTTAATTACAATCTCAGAGAACTGCTGACGGTGACCGTTCAACTTGCGGTGACCTTTTCTTCTCTTCTTGTGGAATACGAGAACCTTCTCGCCCTTAACGAGCTCGCTCTTCACTTCGGCTACAACCTTAGCACCCTCTACTGTGGGAGCACCTACAGTGATAGCACCATCCTTCTCAACCAAAAGAACCTTCTCGAATTCAACCGTTGCACCATTCTCAACGTTTTGAATGTGGTGAACAAACAATTTCTTGCCAGCTTCGGCCTTGAACTGCTGTCCGTTAATTTCTACAATTGCGTACATTAAAATAAAACTTTAAAAGTTTTCCGGGAGGTGTGTTGCAACCGTTGCAACCGCTTCTTCGAACCCCTTGCGGACTAATCGGGCACAAAAGTACTGCTTTTATTTGAGATGGCCAAGTTTTTATGTAATTCTTTTTTTAATGTTTATACTATACAGTCTTGTATATATCATTAGTTAATAAGAACTGCTGTAATAATTTGCGATATTCGTAAAGTTTTGTACTTTTGTAATCTAAACAATTAAAATTCGAGGTATTATGAGAAAAATCATCTTTATCTTTTGTGCTGCGCTCATGCTCTGCGCTTGCGTCAATAAAAAAGAAAAGGCCGCATCGGTTGTTGATGTTCCTAAACAAGAAATTCGTAAAGCACGTGGATTTCGTACTGACATTCCCCTTGATTCAATTAGGCTGAGTGACCCTTGTATCCTTGCTGACAAGGCAACAGATATGTATTATATGACAGGTACGGGTGGACGCTTATGGAAAAGTGCCGACCTTGCTCGCTGGGAGGGCCCTTACTATGTAGCGATGACTGACAGCAATTCATGGATGGGACCTCATCCGCAGATATGGGCTGCTGAGCTACACCAACACAACGGGAAATATTATTACTTTGCCACGTTTACCAATAATGCTGTTAAGATTGATACAGTTGCAGGTAACGTCATTCCTCGTCGTGCCAGTCATGTCCTAGTGAGTGATACTCCTGAAGGGCCCTACTTGCCGATGGCCGACGATACTTATCTGCCTGCTCATATGCCTACTCTTGATGGTACTTTCTGGATTGATACTGATGGGAACCCTTATATGGTGTATTGTGGCGAATGGCTGCAGAACCTCAATGGTACGATGGAAAAGATACAGTTGAAGGCCGACCTTAGCGGTTCGATTGGCGAAGGAAAAGTTCTTTTCAGAGCTAGCGACTCGCCTTGGAGCCGCGAAAAGATTGATGGTAAGGATGTGCCCAATCGCGTGACCGACGGACCTTGGCTTTTCCGTACTGGCACAGGACGTTTGGGCATGATTTGGACCAGCTGGATTTATAATGTATATACGCAAGGTGTTGCCTACTCAACAAGTGGCACCCTTGATGGTCCGTGGGTGCAAGAGCCCGATCCCATTACGCCACCCAATTTCGGACATGGCATGCTGTTTCAAGATCTCAGTGGGCAATGGTTAATGTCGGTGCATAGTCATCGCGACGTGGGACATTATATCCGCATTCCTCATCTGTTCAAGGTGGATCTGTCGGGTGACAAACTCGTAGTAGGAGAACGATATATTCCTTGATATGATATATGAAAATAGCCCTTCACGAAGGGCTATTTTCATATATTATTCTTCATCTTCTCTGATGTCTTCTGTCAACTCTTGAAATTGCTGATCCTCGGTAAAGTCTACGTTGAAGTAGCTCTCCAGCTCCTGCTCGGCAGTGCGCTCACTGTTGTCGATGTCGCGGATTACTACGCCGTTCTCTAGCAGGACGATGCGGTTACACACGTCGGTCGTGTGGTTCAGGTTGTGGCTCGATACGAGGATGGTGGCACCCGTCTCGCGGTTATACTCGGCTAGCACGTGCTTGATGACCGACTGCGACGAAGGGTCGAGGAAGTTGAACGGCTCGTCCAATATAAGCAGTGAGGGGCGGTGCAGCATGGCACCGATGATGCCGATCTTCTGTTTGTTGCCGCGTGAGAAGTCGCGAATGAGTTTCTTCTGGCCCAGCACCTCGCCGTTCATGAAACGGGCAAAGGGGGTGAGGCGCTCGTCTACATCCTCCTTCTTTAGTCCGAACACACGACCGAGGAAGTAGAAGTATTCTTCGGGGGTGAGGTAGTCGATGAGGAAGCTGTCGTCGATGAAGGCTCCTGTAGTCTGTTTCCACTCTTCGCTCTTCGATACGTCGATGTTGCCGATGTGTACTTCGCCCTCGTCGGCCTTCAAGAGGTCGAGGATGAGACGGAAGAGAGTGGTCTTACCCGCTCCGTTGTTGCCTACGAGACCGAGCATGGTCCCCTGGCTGATGGTGTAGTTGTCTATGTTGACGGCGACCTTTTCGCCGAAGCATTTCTTGAGGTTATTGATGGTAATCATAAGTTTGAGTTTTTTTAGTTTTGTTTAGGTTGTCCTAGGATATCCTAGGGCTTCCTAAGTGATCCTAGGAGATCCTAGATATTCTAGGGATATTAATTATTCACTATCGATGCGCGGAATCCCTCCATATTCTCATATCTGCGCTTCATGAAGCGCTTGTAGATGTTGCGCAACCATAGAGGGTGGGTGAGCGTGAAGCCAAGTCCTATGGCAAGGATGATGAGCAGAGCGGTGGTTTCGTTGAACAATGTGATGAGGGGTTGCATAATGAGTACCGGACCAAAGAACCCTGCCATGATAATCATCGTTTGGAAAAAGCTGCCGCCGCTGTTCTTGCCCGTCAGCTTGGTGTTGAGGTTGAGTGTGAGCTTATTGTATACGGCCAGTTGCATCAGCATCCAGAAGGTGAAGCCGCAGGTGAGGAAGAAGCAGGCCAAGGCACTGAGGAGCGAAATCTTACCCTCCGTGATGGGGAGTACCATGATGATGAGTGGAATGAGGAGTAGGGCGCATTGTATGTAGTACTTGGCACGCAGTAGGTTGAGGATAGACTCCTTGCGGCTCATCAGTCCATCGAGGTAGTTGCCCTCGTAGCTCATCGTCTGGCTCAGCACCATCACGCCCAGCACGGCAAAGTTGTAGATGGTGATGAAGTAGCGCATGAAGGTGCCGTCGTACACATCGGTGAAGGCCAGCGCGGCACTGAACATGAGCATGATGCCCAGTCCCATATATAGCTGTGTGCGGGGCACCTTGTTGCGGGTGAGAAGCTTGATTTCGAGACGCATGTATTCGCCCACTTCACCGAAACGGTCGAGAAACTTGTAATCCTGCACCTTTTTAAGTTTCTTTACCACCTCTGTTTTCGATAGTTCCTTATATACTACGTGCTTTTGTAGGGTGTGACTTAAGTAGAACATGAGCACGATGGCGGCAATGATACCCAAATAGGCTTGCCACTCCCATAGAAAGAATCCTTCGCCCAACTCCAAACAGAAGTTGCCAATATAGTTGGTTTCAGGCACGAGCAGTCCCACGAGTAGCAGGGCGTACACAGCAATGGGAACGAGGAGGTAGAGGATATGCTGATTCATCAGCGTGCGACACACCATGAACCAGTAGTTGTTGGCCAATATAAGCAGCCAGTATCCAACGAGGAAACCCAGCACGCCCACGAAACCGAAGTATCTGAATAGTGTGCCGAAACCAAAGGGTACAAGCATGAACATCCATATTAGGTTGTATCCGCTCAGTCCGTTCATAAGTAGATAGCTACGCAGCACGCGACTCTTCCCTACGGGTAGCAGCACGAAGGGCTTAATCTCCTGCACGGGCTGCTTGGTCATAGTGAAACGCATGACGAAGTCTGCCATCATGAGGTATATCATCCCCTTATTAAATATGTGGTATGGCTCCATACTTGGGTATATGTCGCGGAACATGGGGATAAACAGAAAACCGAACATTACGAGGTACACTAGCCATAGCGCGGCGGCAAAGCCCATAAGGTACTTGGCAAACTTGTTTTGGTCGTACATCGGGTGCCGCTTGCCGGCTATCTTGCGCAGGTGGCGCAGCTCACGGAAGAGATTTATGGCAGAAATCATTCAGTATGGTCGTTAGGTTATTGATGGACAAAGATACGAATAAACGAGCGAGAAATATCAAGCTTGCTTGAATATTTTTTACAGCGAGTGGCGGTGTCTTCTTGGCGTAGCCATAAAGATACGAATAAAGGAGCAAGAAATATCAAGCATGCTTGAATATTTATTATAGTGAGTGCAAGTATCTTCTTGCCCAGCTATAAAAATACGAATGAATGAGCAGGGAATATCAAATTCGCTAGAATATTTAGGTAATATGTAAATATCTCCTATTCTTTTTATAAAAAGAGTGAGTGAACAATCATATGTCCACTCACATCTTTTAAGGGGTGCTTCTCCTCGAGCGGCTTGCTTTATATTCACATACAAAGCTAAACCTGTGATTATCATGAAACGGGGAATTCACACTGAGGTTGAGGAGAAGCACTTGCTATAAACTTTTATGCTTTCTTATGCATTTAAGTATTTGTGGATTTCTGTCCTTAGCGTGGACTCATGCCTTGGCTTCCTTGAGGACCACGTGGGCCGCCCTGGTGCTGTCGCTGTTGCTGTCTCTTCAGCATTTCTTCATACTTGGTGTACTGTTCGGCCGTCAGGATTTTCTTCAGTTCGGCATTCATAGCTTCCTGACTTTTCTTCATTTCTTCGCGACGTGCTTCGCGGTCAATCTGCTGGCCTTGCTCCTTCTCGCGGCGTGCCTTCATCTCTTCACCTTGCTTGAGGTAGAGTTTGAAAACAGATTTATACTGTTTGTCATTAAGGTCAAGTGCTTTCTTCATACCATCGGTAATACGTGTAGCCATGTCTTCAGGCTTAAACTCGCGACGTTCGCCACGTTGGGGGGCTTGGGCAAGCATGCTGACCGAGAAGATTAGTGTAACGGCAGCAAAAATAATTTTCTTCATAGTGCTCTTTTATATGGTTAATGTAAATCTTTGTATACGTCTTTTGCGTGTTTGTATACATTGACGCATATTTAGGTGAAAGGTTTAAATAGAAATATGTTTTTAGCTAATTTTTTTTAAAAAAAGACAGTAAAACGACAATTAAAGTATCGTTTTGCTGTCTTTTAGCTCTTTTTCTAGTGTTTTATGCTAGCTCGATGATCTCAAGGTCGCTGAAGGAACCTTTGTCTATAGTAAAGCGTACAAGCGTGCGTACTTTATGGAAGCCATGAATACCTGAGGCTCCGGGGTTGATGTGTAGGGTGTTGATGCTGTGGTCAAACATTACCTTGAGAATGTGCGAGTGCCCGCTGATGAAGAGTTTAGGAGGATGTACAAAGAGTGTGCCTCGAATAGAAGGGTCGTAGTTGCCAGGATAGCCACCTATATGCTTGATGAGTACATCAGTTCCTTCGATACTGAAACGGTTTACTTGTGGGTAGCGCAGTCGGACATCTCGTCCGTCGATGTTTCCGTAGACAGCACGGAAAGGGCGGAAGGCTTCAAACTGTTCTGCCACTTCAAGGGAACCTATGTCGCCTGCGTGCCACACCTCATCACATTCTGCAAAATGTTGTACGTAGCGTTCGTCCCAGTAACCATGGGTGTCAGAGAGTAGACCGATGCGTTTCATGAGAATTATAAATTAAGAATTATAAATTAAAAATTAAAACAGACGGGCTGGTGTATATATTCTAGGCTCATCAGTTCTCATTCTTATTTTTTAACTTTTAATTCTTTATTCTTAACTCAATATAGTTTTTTAGCATCTCGGCTGTTCCTTCGAAACCAAGGTGT
>JAFOYZ010000026.1 GCA_017424485.1 Bacteroidaceae bacterium | reverse complement strand
CGTATGAGTGAACCGTCGGGCATAGGCACCGGACGCTGCACCAGTCCCTTGCCGAATGAGCGGCGACCTACTACGATGCCGCGGTCCCAGTCTTGAATGGCACCAGTGACAATCTCCGATGCCGATGCCGAATATTCATCGATAAGTACCACAAGCCTGCCCTCTTGGAACTGTCCCTTGCCCTCGGCAATAAATTCAGAGCGTGGCGAACTGTTTCCTTCAGTATATACAATCTGTTGTCCTGCCTGCAAAAAGTCATTTGCCATATCTACGGCGGCCTTCAAGTAACCTCCTCCATTGCCTTGTAAGTCAAGGATAAGGTGCTGCATCTTCTTCCCCCTCAATGTAGTTAATGCATCGGAAAACTCCTTGTGCGTAGTGGCTCCGAAACTACTAATCTTGATATATCCTACCTTGGGGGCTATCATGTAGGCAGCGTCGAGCGTATGCACGGGAATCTTGTCGCGTGTAACGCGGAAGGTTAGTTTATCATCATACCCACGGCGTACGATACCCAACTCTACAACCGAGCCTTTAGGACCTCTCAAGCGCTTCATGATCTCGTCACGCTCCATCTTCACACCAGCAATAGCCGTATCATTCACTGTCACGATGCGGTCGCCTGGTAGGATACCCACCTTCTCTGATGGACCCTTGCTAACTGTTTGTATCACAAAGAGCGTGTCATCAGCCATATTAAACTGCACACCTATACCCTCGAAGTTTCCTTGCAACGGCTCGTTCATTTTCTCCACCTCCTTGGCGGTAAGGTACGTCGAGTGCGGATCCAGTTCTTTAAGCATGGCACGTACGGCAGCCTCCACCACCTTCACTTGATCGGGTTCATCCACGTAGAGGTTAGCAATAGCACTATGTGCAAGCACCAGCTTGCGTGCCTGATCCATATCGGTCTTGTTGGCATTTTGCGCACTCAGTAGACTGAAGCAGCACACGAAAAGCACAAAAACATACTTTCTCATCACAATATCATTTTTATGTTACTATAACAAACGCAAAGATACAACAAGCCGAGAGGAGAACAAAATAAACTGTTTATTTTTTATCCATAGGCATAGTGTATCCTTGCAAAGCAACAGTCAAAGTACACGATATATAGTGTCACTTTTACAATTTCATGACTCCACCATGTGTCGTTTCTTGTATTCGAAAAGAGCCTGATTATCTCTTAGCTCCTCTATACTAAAAACTCTGATTTTGGCTTTGGGGTCTGCATATTTCCCGATTTTGAAATACACCTCTTCTATGTCTGTCGAAATAGGCTCAAATACATATATGATTGCAACACAGTCGCCCGAATATCCCTCAATCCAGAAATTATGGTTGGCAGGAAACCCTAGCACATCTTTCACTTTATAGGCAAAATCATGATCGTCAATAAGCCATAAATCATGGCTTGAACCGAATTGTTCTCGTGTCCAGTTTTGTTCGTAAGCATAAGCTACGTAGGTCGCATCAGGAGTACGCCATAATGCCATAGTTCCCTCCTCTACAGGCTTAATCAAATGGACATCGTTGTATACTGCCCACGAACGTTCATTCATAGAGTCATACTCTTCGCTTTCTTCTTTTGCGAGTTTAGGTGCATAGTATCGAGGCTTATCGTCGTAGAGAGGCCTCTTCTTGTTCTTCTGGTCCAATGTAAGCCTTTCTCCATTCATACTCAAATATGGTACACCATAGATGGCAATCTTTGTAGTGCTGCGTGGTAGTTTGGGAAAATAAATTTGGAAATCAAGTACTGTTCCTCTTTTGCATTTGAATGTGAAGTACTTGCCAAAACAATCAGGAACAGTGCGTATAGCGCGATAGTTTTTCCCAGTCTTCAGGTCTACGATTGCTGTTTCATCGGACGCTAACCAGAAGTTCTTCATCGTATCAGCCGGAGCATAAATATAGAGGTGCAGTACGGTGTGGTCACCCTCATTCCTTAATTCGTAATGCCTGCCCGAAAAACCGGTTGTATCCCAATTCTTGGAGGTCAACGACAACACCTTTTCCCAACGACGAGCAATGCTATGATCTGCAGCAGTGGGAACATCCTCAATCAGGGAAGTCTCGATTTCTGGAACATCCCACGAATAAGCCACACCACGAAATACATAGCTGGGATGGTTCGTGAAACTGGCACTTGTCTCCCCTGTCTGTTCGTTTTCGATGACATCGAAATGTGTGGTCCAATTACCAAGTAGCCTAACCAAAGGCTCAGTTTCATTCTGTTGGCCACGTATGGCTATGATGCCAACAAGCACGAATGCCAATGCTGTAGTAAAGAGAAGTGCGAATCTAAACTTTTTCATATAGCGGGTGATTTAGAAATTGTAGAATTTGGATTGATTGTCTAATATTAAACATTTTTCTCTGTAGTCCGCATAGCTTGCATACGAAATGGTTGTAGCCAGCGGTGAATTTATTCCATACACCAGTGTGTTTGAGCCTATCTCCTCTACCATCCATAGGTGTTGACGCCCCTTTATTGCATCTTGCAACTTGAACAGGAGCCTATCTTTCGTCAGATGAAGCAGATATCCAGGAGCACTATGGCTATATGTACATGCAACGTGTTGCATACGGGCAAGGACATCGGCCTCTTTATACTCAGGAAATACATAGATGAAGCTGACTGCACCTGCATCGGTGATGGCTATGCTATCTGGCAGTTCCTGTTCAACCGCATACTTGGCCGCCAACCTCGCGATGAACTCATCCACAAGGATAGGGCTTTTGTAGGCGGTGTCGGTGGCTGAGGCGTAGATTACCTGAGTACCCTGCGTCGATGCTGTGGGTGCAACCTCACTACTGCCGCCAAGCAAAGAGTGCCCTACGATAAGCGCTGCCACTATGCAGGCGGCAATTGACGGCCACATCCAGCGATGCAGGGGCGAGGAGTGTTGGGGGCGCACCTCTTCTACGCGCTCCATCAGCCGCTCATTGAGGTCGACAGGCATCTGCGGACATCTGCGGACTCGGCGAGCTACTGCTTCGCGCAAGCCTTCGTCCTTAGGCTTGGTGTTGGGTATGTTGTTATTCATTGCCGAGAGATTGAATAATTCTATATAGTTTGCGTCTCGTGCGGCTCAGTCGCGAAGCCACGGTCGACGGAGTGGAGTCGGTGGTATAGGCGATGTCCTTGAGGCTTACCGACTGCGACTGCAGTCACGTTACCGTTCTGGTCAACAGTAGCCACTGTCTCGGCGCTGCTGACAAAGTTTACGGCAGCCTCTCTTCCCTCAGGGAGAACAGTAGCGTTGAGTTTTGCGGTCTCTCCGATCTTGAGTG
>JAFOYZ010000171.1 GCA_017424485.1 Bacteroidaceae bacterium | reverse complement strand
GACTACGATGGCACATACAAGGTAACAGTGAAGTACAATGGTGCAATGCCTACCGTATCGCTTGAGGCAGGTAAGTCATACTATCTCTACTGCAGCGGCTCTAAGCTCGGTCTCTACGGCTTCGAATATAAGACCGCTTCTGGCATTGAGAATGTAACCATCGCTCAGCCTGAGCTCAACCTCAATGCTCCTATCTACGATCTTACTGGTCGCCAAGTAGCTCATCCTACCAAGGGTGTTTACTTGCAGAACGGATATATGTTCATCGTGAAGTAATGTTTGCTTAAGCAATAGAATAGGTAGAGGCTCCGCTCCTTAAAGGAGTCGGAGCCTCTTTTTCTCTATTTCAGTATCTTTTATGAAACGCTATATACATATATATAATATACTGCTGGCTCTTCTGCTATGTCCCCTTTCCCTTTGGGCCGAAGAGGTGGAGAAGCTACCCGCCTTTCCTGGTGCCGAGGGCTTCGGCCGTTATGTGACTGGTGGCCGTGGCGGTGCTGTATACCATGTGACCAATCTGGAAGATAGTGGTGAAGGTTCGCTCCGTTGGGCTTTGTCGCAGAAGGGCGCCAAGACAATCGTGTTCGATGTGTCTGGAACCATTCATCTGAAGTCTGCACTCTCTGTGTCTACGGGCAATGTCACTATTGCCGGACAGACAGCCCCTGGCGATGGCATCTGTGTGGCCGACTATCCGTTTACCATCAACGCCAGCAATGTCATCATCCGCTTCATGCGCTTCCGCTTGGGCAACAAGTATGTGGCATACCACGAGGGCGACGGATTGGGCGGTATGGACCAGAAGGACATTATGGTCGACCACTGTTCCACGAGCTGGAGCGTCGATGAGTGCCTTTCTGTATATGGATGCGAGAACATGACCGTACAGTGGTGCATCGTATCGCAGAGCATGTACAATGCCGGACATAGCAAAGGCAATCATGGCTATGGTGGCAACTGGGGTGGTAGCGGTGCATCGTATCACCACAACCTCATAGCCCATCACAGCAGCCGCACTCCACGTCTTGGTCCGCGCTATACGACACAGCTCGACGAGCGTATGGATATGCGCAACAATGTCATCTACAATTGGGGTGGCAATGGTTGCTATGGCGGCGAAGCTATGACGGTTAATATTGTAAATAACTACTACAAGCCCGGTCCCGCTACAGAGAAACGCAATACCAGCATCCAGCAGCGCATTGCAGGTATTGGTATACGAACAGCTGAGTATGTGACCTCCTATCCTGCATATAAGCCCACCAAGCATGTGTGGGGCGACTTCTATGTTGATGGCAATGTGAACACGCTCCATAGCAATGTCACGGCCGATAACTGGACCTATGGCATATACAATCAAATCTCGGCTTCTAGCAACGATGGCCTGTACAATCAGACGGTGAAAGATACGATGCGCCTTGCCGAGCCTATGGACTTTGTCTATGTCACTACGCACGATGCGGCTACTGCCTATGAGAAGGTACTCAAGTATGCCGGTGCGTCGCTCTCGCGTGATGAGGTCGACTCTATGATGGTCTACGATACACAGTATGGCAAAGCCAGTCACACTGGTGTCGGACTGTTCAACTCGTTGCCTGGCATCATCAACTCGCAGGAGGACAATCGTCCCTCCAATGCTCCCGACGACTGGAGTGCTTGGCCTACGTTGCAGAGCCTCCCTTGTCCTACGGATACAGACCGTGACGGCATGCCAGACGAGTGGGAGAGTGCTCATGGATTGAACCCCGCTGATGGCTCTGACGGAAACAAGACCGATGACGAGGGTTACACCATGCTCGAAGTGTATATGAACAGTATTGTCGATGACATCATACAAGGAGGTATGGCCGATGGCACACCCCAAGGTTACACGATTATTGATGAGGATGCAGGCAAGGGCACTGCCGTTACTCTCTCTGCTTCCACTTGTGTTGATGGCAACTGGAACTTCCAAGGGGGGTATAGCATTGCCACAAGCAAGGGCTACAGCACCGGTAAGGAGGACGGCATCAAGTATTCACGCAACCAGGTGTATACTATCAACCTCCCCAAAGACATCGAGGTTACAGCCATGGACTTTACGGGCTATTGCAACTACAATGATGCCGATGGTTACATTGCCCAATTGGGGAGCACCACCTATGGCAGTTCACAATACGTATTTCCACGCAAGGATAGCGATGGCAACTACAAGGTGGCTTCGCATAGCGTCACGCTTCCTTCTCCTGTCAAGGGTACTCTTCCGATTAAGTTCTCAGGTCAGCAGGTGGTGATGGTCATTACCTTATGGACTCGTAGCACGGCTACAGGCATTGAAGAGGTGGTGACAGTTCCTTTGTCTGATTATGTGAATGTATATACTATAGGCAACCAGCTCGTACGCCAAGGTGTATACTACAAGCACGCTCTTCAGGAATTGCCCACAGGAATTTATATCGTTGGTGGCCAGAAGGTATTCTGGAATAATCGCTGAAAACTAGACTCGGAGTCTTAAAGGAAACAGCTGCGGCCAATGACCGCAGCTGTCGTTTTATTTTTATAGGCTGTTTGGATTCACTCTCATAGTCGCGCATGCTTTTGCTCTTCTGCTATGATTGTAACAGTGGCGCCAGCTTTCTCCAGTTCCCGTTTCAGTATCTCGGCTCCCTGTTCCGACATGCCCTCCTTTACTATGCAAGG
>JAFOYZ010000170.1 GCA_017424485.1 Bacteroidaceae bacterium | reverse complement strand
TCTGGAAGGATGGTAAGTGCATCCAGCAGAACCAGCCCGTGCAGGGTCCCCGCATGGCTGTTCAGCCTCGCCAAAAAGCTACCTACCGTCTCCCCTATGACTTCGCTGCGCTCGACGCTAACGGTGAGTACTTCGTGAAGGTGCAGTTCCTCCTCGGCCACGACATGCCTTGGGCTAAGCAGGGCTATCCCCAGTTTGAGGAGCAGCTCCTCGTGAAGGCTGCTGGCGTGAAACCTGCTATCAGCGCTGTAGCTGCTGGCGACAAGCTCGCAGCTGACAAGGCCGTCGATGGCATCCAAGTTATCAAAGGCAACGGCTTCGAGGTACAGTTTGATATGGCACAGGGTACTATCCACCAGCTCACCTATGGTGACGAGGTTGTCATCGCTGCCGGTGGCGGTCCTCGCCTCAATGCCTTCCGTGCTTTCGTGAGCAACGATAACTGGTGCTACCAACCTTGGTTCCAGAATGGTCTCCACAACCTCCAGCACAAGGCTGTAGATGCCAACACCATCGTAAATAAGGATGGTTCTGTAGTGCTCACCTTCACCGTAGTGTCACAGGCCCCCAACGGTGCCCGTCTCAACAGCAAGAATGGCCGTTACGACAGCGGTATCCATGAACTCGTAGAGCAGACTCAACTGCCCTTCGGTGACGAGGACTTCAAGTTCACCACCAACCAGGTATGGACCGTTTATCCCGACGGCTCTATCGAGTTGCAGTCGGCTATCACCTCTAATAATCCCTCACTCGTGCTTGCACGTCTCGGTTACGAGATGCAGGTACCTGCCCAGTATGAGCAGTTCTGCTACTATGGCCGTGGCCCCATCGACAACTACAACGACCGTAAGACAGGTCAGTTCATCGAGCAGTTCGCCTCTACCGTAGCTGAGCAGTTCACCAACTGGCCCAAGCCTCAGCAGATGGGTAACCACGAGGAGACCCGCTGGGCATCGCTCACCAACGCTGCTGGCCGTGGTATGCTCGTAGTGAACGAGGCTCCCTACGCTGTAGGCGTAACAAGCAACAGCGCCATGGACCTCACCATGACTACTCATCCTCACCGCTTGCCCAAGAGCGATGTCACCTACCTCACTGTAGACGCTATCGTTACCGGTCTTGGTGGTAACTCATGCGGTCAAGGTGGTCCGCTCGTACATGATCAGGCTCTCGGAGCTCCCACACGCATGGGCTTCATCATCCGTCCGGCCAATGCTCAAGGTGGTATAGACGTTGCTACAGCAGGCGATAAGCCCCTGCTCATGTCTCAGCAGAAGAATGGCGATGTGGTCATCGAGAGCGGTATCGAGGGTGCTACCGTAATGTACAAGATCGGTACTGGTCGCAAGGCGAAGGCCGTGAAATACACTGAGCCCATCCCCTTCCGCGATGGTGGTACCATCACCGCTTATTATAAGGAGAAGCCCGAACTCAAGGTGACCATGACCTACGCCAAGATCGAGAAGATCAACACCGAGGTCATCTTCACCAGTAGCGAGGAGTCTGGCGAGGGCAATGCACGCCACCTCGTGGACAACGACCCCAACACCATCTGGCACACCATGTACTCAGTGACCGTGGCTAAGTATCCCCACTGGGTAGACCTCGACGCTGGCGACGTGAAGACCATCACTGGTTTCACCTACCTGCCCCGTCAGAACGGTAGCAACGGTAACATCAAGAACTACCGTCTCCAGGTATCTGATGATGCCAAAAATTGGAGCGAGCCCGTAGCCGAGGGAGCCTTCGCCAACGATAATAAGCTGAAACGCGTGATGCTTGACAAGCCCGTGAAGGCACGCTACATCCGATTCACTGCTCTCAGCTCACAGGCTGGCGACGACTTCGCTTCAGGTGCTGAACTTGGAATTTTGGCCGAGTAGAAAAACGATTGCATTAGCAATAGTGACCTCCTTCTCCAGTATGAGAAGGAGGTTTCTTTTTCCAAAGAGAAGAAGGAAAGTATCCGCGAAACGATAGCCCACTGAGAATGATTAAGCCAACGCATTACACTTTATTTATGGTAATGATATAGCACTTATTCACCAACACTAAAATTTCATCGATGGTCTCATCCCGACAAAGCGAAGCGCCGAGGGATCTCGCGTAGGGACTCGCCAGGACACTCTGCGAGATTCTTCGCTTCGCTCAGAATGACACGAAATGTTTTGGGCAACAGCCATATTATTGCCAAAATATAAGTGCGCAAACATAAGTAAAAAAACGCGCGTGAAATCTCTTGGGTTTCACGCGCGAATATATCTAGATTATAGTTGACTATACTATCAGTCTACCAAATCCTTTACCTCCTGCTGAGTGAAACAACGGGGGTAAGCATTGAGTTGTATTCCAGAAGTGGAAATATCGCCTGTGGCCAACTGTGAAGCCTTGAGACGAGGGGCTTCGATGACTTGATCGATGAGTCCATTACGGTATACGATGAGGTGCTGACCATCGTATGTAAAAGTAACATGTAGAGTCGAATGAGGAGTGGGCCAGTTGTCGCCATGAGTACCTGTGCAGTGCGTAGCCCAATTGTCTGAGGTATAAAGCATATTAGTACTGTAGTAGCGCTTGCCTGCAATATCCACATAGGGCTTTACGGTTTCCTTATCGAGACCATAGCTGAAGTTCTGCGTAGTGAGCAGTGTGCCGTAGTAATGATCGGCAGAGAACGACACCTCAAGATCTAGAGTGAAATCACCCTTCGTAAGCTTAGTAGCCTTGCAGACTTGTGGCAAAGAACCATGGGCATGGATAGCGGTGGGGAAGCCGGTGGGGAAGCCCTTCTTGACTATCCAGTAGGCATAGTCGCCATGCATCCACATAAGGCGCATTGAGGCATCCTTCGAACCAGGGAGCACGAAAGGACGCACATTGTTTTTCGCCGAACCACGGGTAATTTGGTTCTTCATCACTACTTGACCATTGTCAGCCACAAGGTATTGCCATATCTCATATATATTCTTACCCTTAGCATTCTTCGTGGGTACAGAGAGGTATATGGTACTTGGACACTCGGGGTCGAGAGCCATACCGCCCGAGTAGCAATACTCGGTGTTAGAAGGATGGAATCGCCCGCCTCCATAAGCAAGGTCGGTAAGGCGCCATGCATCGCCAGTCCACTTAGCATAATAGTATTGGTGGTGATTCTTGGTGCGATCAATACGTACCATAGCGATAGCAGGCAAGCCTGCTTCATCGCAGGCAATCTGCCACACCCAGTCGCGATAACCAACGGGAGCATCTACCAACGTGTAGGGATATTGTTGTTGATACTCTACGCTCTTGTTGACGCGGAACTTACCATCAGCAATAGTGGAAAGATGGTTGCCCTTGATGTCCTCCAAGACGGGAGCCACGGTAACTGTACCATCAGCACCCTGTGTGGGATGGAGGTTGATGACGTTAAAGTAGAGCCAGCAAGGCCATTCATTATCAGGGTGACCAGTGGTGTAGGTCATGTAGAGCTTGTCCTTGCCGTTGCTGTAGTACTTGGCATAAGGACGCGCTCCTGTTGATTGTACCATTTGGTAGGGTCCCCACACAATCTCTACATCGTCATTCTCATCAGGAAGGGTGATACGGGCAATGGTAGGGTGCCAACCTAGACCACGCCAGCAAAGATAGAAGTGCTCGGGATCGTCACTCATCAGGAAGGGTGACGGGTAGGTGGTGTTATGATTGGTCTTGATGCATTTTTCCTCACCCAGTATGGTGATATCGCCAGGATACTTCGATACGCGGTAGTAAAATGCCGGTTCGTCAGTGTGGCGTGAGTAGATGATAAGCACACGCTCATCGGGGAGGATGAGGAAAGTAGGATTGTTGTGGTCATCGGGTTGGAAGTAGCTGCGCACGAGCACTTCGGTACGGCGCCCCGTGAGATAATCAATCTGCATGGCCTTGACATTACCATGTATATCGATATAGCCTATATATGAAGCATTGATAGTGCCCGACTCGTTAGTGTAGTGTGTGGCACGAGGATCTGCAAACCAGCACCAGGCACCCTCCTCAGTTAGCTGATGTCCCGAGTAGCTCTGTTGAGCACAGATACCCTGCAAAGCTACTACGAATAGTGTAAGTAGTAAGATGGTATGTTTTTTCATTTTTATCATTTTTAGAATCAAGCTCAACGATGAAGTCACTGATAAGCAATAGATTCATCATCTAAATCTCAGTTATTGGCATCGTTAACGTTTTCATTGAATACACTTCATTACTCCTCACCCATGAACATAGGGTCCCAGCAAGGAAGCATGATTGGTTTCTGATTAGCAGCCTTCAGCACCTCAGGAGTGGCATACTTCTTGTTTACTACGAGGCGGAACATATACTCGTTGAACCACTCGTCAGTCATAATGAGGTGCCCTTTATGCCCTGAGGCAGCACCCCAGCTATTCTCTACCTTCCACATGGTGGGCCTACCCTCAGCATCAAGTTCTACGGCCATCATAGTCATAGCATGCGATGAACCACTGTCAAAGGTACGTATGCGCTGTGCTTTGTCCATACCGAACTCGATGCCTAGCAACGACTCGTAGTCGTAGTTGTCGAGGTCGAGGAGGCCGCGCTTACTGTCGAGCTCCTTGGCTACATCACATGAGAAGTACATCATGGTGGAGTCTTTGATAGAGGCGATGGCCATTTGTTTAATCTCATCTAGCGGAAGGTTGAGATAAAGCCAGTTGTGTCCGTCATAAGTATGGCGGTCGTACTGAATCTCATAGGTCTTCCAATATTCGCGAGTGGGATCATTCATGAGCATGATGTAATCGTTCTGGTAGTCTTCACCTACGAACTCAGCATAGAACGATTGGGGAGTATACTCTTTAGGCTCCCACATATACTTACCTTGAGCATCCTTAGGAGCCCACTTGAAGGTGGTCACGGGCTCGCCAAAGCCGAGCACAAGCATGCGGTATATCTCACTTAACATATCGGCCTTCACTGTCTGAAGTTCCTTGCCCTTAGCACCAGCTGCTACCTTGTCACGCAAGATGAGAGCATCCTCGCGCAGCTTGCGTTTGATGAGCGAGGTGAAGCGCGAAGTATT
>JAFOYZ010000169.1 GCA_017424485.1 Bacteroidaceae bacterium | reverse complement strand
GTTCCGTCCTCGCCGTTGCGCACCTTGGCCTCGGCCTTCATCAGCAGCACATCGGCATAGCGGAAGAGCACGATGTCATTGTCGGGCTGGCGTCCATCGGAGTGTGCCGTACGGTCTACCTCATATTTGGCCATACGGGCCCCTGCGGTATACAGATAGGGACTTCCCGTAAGGTTACGTTTCAGTTCGAGGGGCATATATACCAGCGGCTGGCCGTTGTCTTGCATCACAATCTTGCCGTCAACGCGTACCGTGTCGGCATAGAAGTTCAAGGCAAAGCGTGTGTCCTCCTCATCGGTACCGTAGCCATTGGCCATTACGGTAGAGATGGTGGCGCAAGTACCGTTCTCGGATGCCCCGCCCACTGCTCCACCGTGGTTGTAGTGGCGCGAGCGGAAGAGATACCAGAACTGTGCGGCATAGAGGTTCTTGTCGAGTGGTATGGTGAAGATGTTCTCCACAGAGTTCTCATTGTGTACGGCAAAGTTGCTCAGATAGTCGGGAGCAAGTGCATAACCAGCCTCGGCCAGTTTGTCGCAATACGCAATGCATGCTTCCCAAGCGTTCAGCTCCTTGCCATCAACAGTAAAGAGGATATCCTTTCCATCGGGACGTATGCCATCGGTCCAGTCGTCATCAGCATAGACTTCTGCGTTCAGCGTGAGTTTGGCAAGCAGGAAGTGAGCCACAGGAGCCGTTACGCGACCATAGTAGTTGCCCATTCGGTTCGACGGCTCATCGGCCAACATGGGCAACACCTCTTGCAGTTCATCCACGATGAAGCGCAGCACCTCGCTACGCTCGCTCTGCACGATGTCCTTCTGCGATGTGTCGTGCTTGACAACCAAGGGCACCCGGCCATACATATCCATTATATAATAATAGAAGAGTGCGCGTATGGCCCGCACCTCGGCCGTGTATGATGCGGCCTGTTCCTCGGTCAACAGATCGCGATGGGTGTCGATGACGTGAAGCGACTTATTGGCCAGTACCACCACCTTGTAGAGATACTTCCACGTATCGTATAGGGGCAGGTCATCCTCGCTCCATTTGTGCTGGTACATATTGTCCCATAGGCCACCATCGTACCAGTCGCCGCCCCGGATGGGTATCATCGCTTCGTCCGTGGTCAGGGTGTTGTAGTCGTATATTCCGCGACAGGTTCCCTGCAAGCCTTCACTGTCGGCCGATCCTCCTATATAGTTGTAGAGTACGGCAACGGCATTGACATAGATGTCTGTAGCGTTGTTGTAGATGTCCTCTTCGTAGAGTTGGTCACGCGGGTTCTCCTGCAGGCACGAAACCAAGGTCGTGGCAAGAAGAAGGAATAGGGGTAATCTGTTATAGTTTTTCATACCGGTAGTCGTTTTAGAATTGTACACTCACTCCCATCGAGAAGGTGCGATAGAGCGGATAGGCTCGCTTGTCATCGATACCCAGCGTACCGTTCACCACATGGCTGTTGATCATCGGGCTGAGTCCGCTGTATGCGGTGAGCGTCGCCACATTGTTCACGTTGGCTGTCAGGCGCAACGAACGTATGGCCTTGCTCTTTATGGGAATATTGTACCCTATGGTGATATACTCAATGTTGACATAGTCGCCATCCTCCAGCCAGTAGTCCGAAACGTTCTGGTCCACGATATTCTTTTCTGGTGCACCTTGCAACACGTTGTAGGTGGGGAAGCTCGACATGTTGGTGTAGGCCAGTCCTGTTCCGTTGAATATCTTGTGCCCGAATGCACCGTTCACCTGCATGGCAATATCCCAGTCCTTGTAGCGGAAACTGATGTTCGAGCCCAAGGTGACCTTCGGCGTAGCCTGTCCGGCTACGTATCGGTCGCCGCCATCGCCCAGGTTCACCTCCCCGTCGTCATCGAGGTCGGCTATATCGTAGCGATAGTTGCCTTGTTCGTTCTTGACGAGTCCCTTGCAGTGGGGCAGGTAGAATACGCCGAGCGGCTGCCCTACAATCTGGTACACCACATTGTTGTTGCCTCCGTGCTGTCCGGCTCCGTAGAGCGAACCTATGGGAGTGACCTCTGCTGCTGTCATCTGCATCCCGTTGTACTCGCCGCTGAGCGAGAGCAGGCGGTTGCGCTGGTATGCCACGTTCAGGTTGATGTTCAGTTCGGTCTCCTTTTGCTGGATAGGCATCATCGACACGCCGAGTTCGACACCTTGGTTGGACATCGAACCTATGTTGGCCATCAGTTTGTCGTAAGCGAAGGCCGGTACCGGTACGTCATAGGCGTAGAGCATATCGGTAGTCAGCGAGTAGTAATACTCGGCCGTCAGCATCAGGCGGTTGTCCCATGCCCCGAAGTCGATGCCGACGTTCGAGGTGGTGCGTGTCTCCCATTTCAGGTTGGGATTGGTATTCTTCATCGTGCCCATTGTCACAGTGGGTACACCGTTGATAGATACGATGCCATTCTCCTTCACCGTATTGAGCGTGGTGTATGAGCTGATGCCGCCCAGATTGCCCGAACTACCGTGCCCTGCACGCAGGCGCAGCAGTGTCACTCGGGGTACATCCTTCATAAATGCCTCCTTATGGATGTTCCACGTGCCCGATACCGAGGGGAATACACCCCACGTATTGTCCTTTCCTACCATTGACGAACCGTCGGTGCGCAGGGTAGCGTTCAGGCTGTAGCGACCATCAAAATGGTACGCCACACTGCCCATCAGTGAAGCCAGCGAGGGATCCTCATACGAACTGCCCGTACCGCCAAAGGGACGCGACGAGGTGGCACCGATGTTATTATAAGAGAAATCGTTGGTCGTTATCCCCTTGGCCTGTACCCAGAATCCCGTACGCAACTGCTGGTGATACTCGCCGCTCACGCTGGCATCCAACTTATGCTTGCCCCACACGTTGTCGTAGTTGAGTGCGGCATTGGCAAGGTAGTCCTCACCGTTGAACTCTCCCCTGTAGACATTTCCCTGCGCCCATACCCAGGTGGGGCAGAACTGTGCACGCTCCGTGGAATAGTATGAATAAGCACCGAAGAGCGACAGGTGCAGATGGCTATCAATGTCATACGTCAGCCTCAGGTGCGTGTTTAGCGTAGCATCCTTCGAGTCATTCTTCTCATCGAGCAGTATGCCCGGATGGTTTATCCATGCTGCTGCCGAGTTCTTCACCCAGTTGCCGTTGGCATCCTGCCCGGCGGGGAAGGTGGGGTTCTGTGTCGCGGCCGAGTTGAAGAGCATCTGCGTGTCGAATATGTCGTGCGTCACGGCCGATGACCCGAACACCCCGAAGTCACCTGTCAGCCTGCCGCCGAAAGCCTTCTGTGTCACGTCAATCTTGGCCACCATGTTGCGGTAGTCATTCACACGGACGATGGTGTTGTGGTCCATCAGTCCGAACGAGGCGCGGTAGTTCTGCGTCTCCGTGCCACCGCTGAATGCCAGGTGATGCTGCTGCACGCTTCCCGTGCGTGTGATGACCTTATGGAAGTCCGTATCGAAGCCCCCGTCATTATAGTCCAGTCCCCACGCCTCGGCCGTAGCCCTATACTGTGCGGCACTGAGCATCGGCAGGTATTTGTACATCGGCTCCACGCCGTAGTTCCCGTTATACGAAATCTGGAATCCGCCTCCCGTGCCGCGTTTGGTCTTCACTTCGATGACACCCGAGGCACCTCGCGAACCATACCTTGCCGTCTCCGAAGCATTCTTCAGGATCGTAAAACTCGCGATGTCCGAGGGATAGATAGTCGACAGCGTCGCCACATCCGAGGTCACACCATCGATGATAACCAGCGGGTCGTTACCCCCAGTGATAGAGGTCGTACCGCGCACACGCACGCTGTTGAGCATAGCCATACGGTCGGTACCGTTGGTCGTCACGTTCACACCGGCTGCCTGACCGCTGAGCACCTCCAGCGCATTGTTCACCAGCCCCTTCTTGATTGTGCTGGGCTGAATCAGTTCGGCCGATTTACCTTTGTGGATTGAGTCCTCCCGCTCCTTGGTATATTGCACCTGAGCAGCAAGCGGAAGATGGCTGCAACAGAGCAGCGCCATACAGAATCTTAGTGTCAATCTCGTCATAGCGATAGTAATTAGGGAAAGAACACCTTATTTCACTGCAAAAATAGAAGTTTTGTGCGAAATAGGAAGCGGTTTTTTGTGGAAAAAACATACCGCTCCTTGCTTTTTTTGATATATGTCAAATTTTCGCACCCATCATGCATCAAAAGCGGAAGGAGGGAGCGGATGTTCTATGAATATGGAATACTTTTGCCCCCTCAAAATCAACAGGTTTATTTATGGATAAGAAAAATGATGAATTACTGGCACGCATCGTCGTGCTCGAACGGGCGGTAGCAAAGCTGCGCCACCAGATGGAGAAACTAATAACGGAAGATGAGAGCAAGAGTCCCGTCGGGAAAAGCTTTCATCTTTCATCTCTCCACAATTGACACCCGACATCGCAAAGGCTTTAAAAGCGCTGTTGCAGTATAAAGAACCCGACGGCCGTTACCTCGTCACGCGCAAGGTGCACTGGCAGGCGATATTCCGCATATTGGTAGACCGTGGTATCTATCCCGATGGGACAGACTACCGCGGTTTCTGCTATTATATGGAGGAGGTGTTTCCCACAGCGGAATGTCGTGTGCCGCTCAGCTACCAGTCGCTGAAGGGCATCTCGCGCACAATGTATGTGCGCCCCTTCACGGAGTGGCGCTACGATACCGTCTATGGCATCAGCCGACAAGCATACGAGCGGATGTACCGTATAGCGGCTACACTAAACGAGTTGCTAGAGTGTCGATAGTCAATTGTTAAAAAATCACCGAGGATATCACCCGTCGGTGATTTTCTTGGTCATGCGCGGCAGATTGGCTTACTTCGCATAGAAAAATCAGAGCCGTCCGATGGATTTATCAGAGCCTTTTGATAGAATTATCGGAGCCTTGCGGCAGAAAAATCGGACGGCTCTGATTT
>JAFOYZ010000168.1 GCA_017424485.1 Bacteroidaceae bacterium | reverse complement strand
GGATGCTACCGCTACATCATGCACCCGGGTACTATCACTACAAGCTACCGCTACGACAAGCAACGTCAGCTATTTGAGAACAACCATCGCCTCTATAAAGAGATAAAGGAGGATAATGCGTTACGCACCGAAGCCATGCATCTATGGATCTGTTGCCTCAACCTGCTCATCGACATGGGACGATGCACCGATGCTGACCAAACCGATTATCGCCACATGATTGACGAGGCCGATGCGCACCACCCCTCATACAAGGAACTGATCAAAGCTGCGCCCGACATCGCTACACGCGCCAAGCTACTGCCTCTTCCGCTCATAGGGCTAAAAGCCTATTGCCGCTCATACACGTCTCTCACCAAACCCCTGCAGCCATGATAACCTTCATCGTCACTACCTATAACCTGGAAGACTGGCTGCTACGCCGCTGCCTCGAGAGCATCACCGCACAGGGGATTGACCGCGAAAGCTACGAAATCATTGTCGTGGATGACGAGAGTATCGTAAGTCCGCAGCATATCATTGATGAGTTTGCCCAAAAGGCCAACATCACGCTTTATATTCAGGAACATGCACGCCAAGGTGCTGCACGCAACCTTGCCTTGCAACACGCCAAGGGAGAGTGGATACAGTTTGTCGATGGCGACGACTACCTATACACTGGCGCCATTGCTCCCCTGCTGAAGTTGGCTGAGGAGAACAACTTGGATCTGCTGACCTATGGCTTCAACGAGGTAGGAGATGAAGCGGGAGCAAGCACTAACCACAGAAAGGGATTCCCCAGCGATACATCCCAGCCGAATGGCAGTAATAATTCTCAATTCTCAATTCTCAATTCTCAATTAGAGAGCGGCGACTCCTACATGCTCCACCATAACCTCTTCGGCAGCTGCTGCACCCTACTCTTCCGCCGTAGCCTCTGCGAGGAGGAGTGCTACGGATCACCCCTGAGATTCACCGAGAATATTTACATCGAAGATGAGGAGTTTATCACCAAGCTCGTATGGAGAGCCCAACGTATGGCCTCAACAGACGCCATCGTATACGCTTACTATCAGCGCCCTGGCTCTACCGTACACAACCGCAGTCGTGAGCATACCGACGAACTGTTCCGCAATTACTTTGTGGTGCTGAAGCGTCTGATTGATTTTGAGAGAGAGGTAGTAGGCAAGCCTCACGATGGGCTCACACGCAAGATTCGCTTCTTCGCCATAGACATACTGCGCCGCGCACTGCGCGAACCCGACTGGAAGGACAGATGGTATCGCTCGGCCATGGAGCTGCTCGGGCTGAACCTCTACCCCATCCCATCGGCCAACTATTCATGGAAGTACCGCATATTCCGCCTTTTAGCGCAGAGAAGCCTCGGGCGCCACGTATTGAGAATCATTGAAAAAAGACAACAGAGATGAAGATATTACTCCTCGGCGAATATAGCAACGTGCATTGGACACTGGCCTGCGCTCTGCGCAAGCTGGGGCACGAGGTGTGTGTGGTATCGAACTGCGATGAATGGAAAGGCTACTCCACCGACATCCCGCTCATCCGTAAACCGGGACGATGGGGAGCCATCACCTATCTATATAAGGTACTGAGGCTATTGCCCAAGCTCAGAGGGTACGACGTGGTACAGCTCATCAATCCCGTACACTTCATCGACCTCAAAGCCGAACGTGGCATCCGCATCTATGACTATCTGCGCCGACACAACAAGCGCGTATTCCTCGGTGCCTTCGGATATGATTACTACTATGTATACGAAAGTGTGGTGAGGCGCACATTGCGCTACTGTGACTTCTATACTCCCACACAAGAGGTGCATCACGAGTGGAACACTGCCAACGAGCACGATTGGCTGCACACCTTCAAGAAGGAGGCCAACATACACATTGCAGAGACTTGCGACGGCATCATCAGCGGACTTTATGAATACGACATAGCATACCGCCCCTACTTCCCCGAGAAGACAGCCTTCATCCCCTTCCCAATCGACCTGGAGCATACAGAAACAGAGATACGAATCCCGAGAAGGCAAGGCCAAAAGATCCGTTTCTTCATCGGTATACAGCGCCATCGTACCGCACTGAAGGGAACAGACATCATGCTACGCGCCCTGGAGCGTATCGTTGCCGACTATCCCGAACAGGCTGAAATGATAAAAGCAGAGTCGGTACCCTTCAATCAATACAAGGAGATGATGCGCAGCAGCGATGTGCTGCTCGACCAGATCTATTCATACACTCCTGCCATGAATGCCCTACTGGCCCTGAGCCAGGGACTGATACTGGTAGGAGGAGGTGAAGAGGAGAACTACGCCATTCTAGGAGAAGACGAGCTGCGCCCCATCATCAATGTGCAGCCCGACGAGGTGGACATATACCGCCAACTGGAACAATTGGTACTGCACCCCGAGCGTATAGACCAGCTCAAGCGCGACAGCATCGAGTATGTGCGCCGCCACCATGACAGCCTCAAGGTGGCCAAGCGATATTTGGAAGCGTGGAGAATTGATAATTGACAATGCACAATTCACAATTGACAATTCACAATTGACAATTCACAATTCCGCAGCGCAGCGAGAGCAGAGTCAAGCTCGCTTGGGCTATGCCGAGCCAGCAAGGAATCTTGATGCGCTGCATCATAATTCCGCAGCGCAGCGAGAGCAATGATAAG
>JAFOYZ010000167.1 GCA_017424485.1 Bacteroidaceae bacterium | reverse complement strand
GCTCGCATTTGATGGTTTTCATACTTTATCGTATTATAGATAGGTTGCAAAGATAATGCAAACGAGTGAATAAAGCTTGCTTTATTTGCAACGAGTGAAGTTTATCTTCGCTTTTAAAAGACAAAGATACTCAATAGTTTTATATTATGCTCCACATTGTGTGAATAATCCTTCCCCTCATTATAAAAAGGTTTTATATGTTTTCGTAAAACAAAATAAATCATTTTCTTTGTAGTAGCGCGAAGATATTCGCACTCGCTGCAATAAATATTCAAGTGTCACTTGATATTTTTCGCTCGTTTATTGTTATCTTTGTGGTTAACCATGAAGATATTTTCACTCGCTTTGAAAAATATTGAAGTAAACTTCATATTTCTCGCTCGTTTATTCGTATCTTTGTCGTTACTTTTATGTATAATAAGAACGTTTCACACTCTAAATAATCAAAACAATGGATCAGGAACTTTTGAAACAGGTGACCGCGAAAGCCAACGAATGGCTCTCACCGGCTTACGATGCTGCCACTCAGGCAGAAGTGAAGGCTATACTCGAGAAGGACGACAAGACAGAGCTTGTAGACTCTTTCTATCAGGACCTCGAGTTCGGTACAGGCGGTCTGCGCGGTATCATGGGCGTAGGCAGCAATCGCATGAACATCTACACCGTGGGTGCAGCTACTCAGGGACTTGCCAACTACCTCAACAAGAACTTTGCTGGCATGGAGCAGATCTCTGTCGTTGTTGGTCACGACTGCCGCAACAACAGCCGTCTCTTTGCTGAGACCGTAGCCGATATCTTCTCGGCCAACGGCATCAAGGTATACCTCTTTGAGGATCTTCGCCCCACACCCGAAATTTCATTCGCTATCCGCCACCTCGGTTGCCAGAGCGGTGTCAACATCACTGCCAGCCACAATCCCCGCGAGTATAACGGATACAAGGCCTACTGGGACGATGGCGCACAGGTGCTTGCTCCCCACGATAAGGGTATCATCGATGAGGTGAACAAGGTGAAGGCTACCGATATCAAGTTCCAGGGCAACAAGGAGCTTATCCAAATCATCGGTGAGGATGTAGATAAGGTATACCTCGATGCAGTACACACCGTAATGATTGACCCTGAGGTTGTGAAGCGTCATGCCGACCTTAAGATTGTGTATACTCCTATCCATGGTTGCGGCCGTGTGCTTATCCCTTCAGCTTTGGCCGACTGGGGCTTCACCAATGTAAATTGCGTGGCCGAGCAGATGATCAAGGATGGTAACTTCCCCACCGTAATCTCTCCCAACCCTGAGAACCCCGAGGCACTGACTATGGCTCTTAACCTTGCCAAGGAGATGGATGCCGACCTCGTGATGGCTTCTGACCCTGATGCTGACCGTGTGGGTATTGCCTGCAAGGACGACAAGGGTGAATGGGTGCTTATCAATGGTAACCAGACCTGCATGATGTATCTCTACTACATCATCACTCAATACACCAAGTTGGGCAAGATGACTGGCAATGAGTTTGTAGTGAAGACCATCGTGACTACCGAGGTCATCAAGGAGATTGCCGAGAAGAACAACCTCGAGATGCTCGACTGCTACACCGGTTTCAAGTGGATTGCTCGCGAAATCCGTCTCCGTGAGGGCAAGCAGACCTACATCGGTGGTGGTGAGGAGAGCTACGGATTCCTTGCTGAGGACTTCGTTCGCGATAAAGATGCAGTATCAGCATGCTGCCTCATCGCTGAAGTTGCTGCATGGGCCAAGGACAATGGCAAGACTCTCTACGAACTCCTCATGGACATCTACGTTGAGTATGGTTTCTCTAAGGAGGTAGCCGTAAGTGTAGTGAAGCCCGGTAAGAGCGGTGCCGATGAGATTAAGCAAATGATGGAGAACTTCCGCGCTAATCCTCCTCGTGAGATGGCTGGTATCCCCATCGTATGCAGCAAAGACTACAAGACCCTCGAAGCTCGCGATGCTGAAGGCAATGTAACCAAACTCGATATGCCTGAGACCTCAAACGTACTCCAATACTTCACAGCTGAAGGTGATAAGGTGTCAGTGCGCCCCTCAGGTACAGAGCCCAAGATCAAGTTCTATATGGAAGCCAAGGGTACCATGGCTACTCGTGCAGACTATGCAGAGGCTGATGCCAAAGCTGCTGCCAAGATAGAGGCTATGAAGAAGTCACTGGGAATCTAAGTATATGTCACATAACAACAATAGAGGACGGCCATGCGGTCGTCCTCTATTTGTTTGTATTGCACAAACTTTTACATTCTCTTCTCTATAGTTACTGTTGCGCCTAATGCTTCTAGTTCGTCTTTAATTATCTTAGCTCCTCGCTCCGACATGCCCTCCTTCACTATACAAGGTGCAGTGTCGCACATATACTTGGATGCTTTCAGATCATGTGTCACGAGGTCGTTGAGGCATTTGCATACTTGAAGCACTGCTGCCCCTCGATTGACGAGCTTTACGCTGTACTCTCCAGGCGTATTTATCGCCTCTAATTCATCTGAGCAGAGTACCTTCTTAGGCTGCTTCTCGCTCTTGCCGAATAAGAAATCAAGAAATCCCATAGTATCCTATTTATAAATTTATATCTTTCGTGGGTAAAGATACGAATAAGCGAGCGAATAAACAACACTTTGATTAGGAAAGCTTGCTTACTTAATCAGAGTGTTGATTTATTCACCGAGAGCGAGAGTATCTTCTTGATTTATCATAAAGATACGAATAAGCGAGCGAATAAACAATAAATAATGGGAAAGTTCACTTTTATAATTATAAATAGAGATAAACGACCTATGGCGGCCATCTCTACTTATGGCCGCCACGATGCAATTCAGGACTCTATGTCAGCTTTTATTCTGAGAGTCGGAATACGATGGGCATTTGGAAGCGAGTGTCCACGGGAGTGCCACGCTGTTCGGCTGGCTTCCACTTCGGCATAGCGCTGATTACACGGATAGCCTCGGCATCGAGCTCGGGATTGACGCTACGGATAACCTTGATGTCGGATACGCTGCCGTCTTTCTTTACAGTGAACTCCACTTCAACCTTGCCCTGTATGTCTGCTTGCTGAGCTGCAGCAGGGTATCTGACGTTTCGTTGAAGGAAGTTCATCAACTCACCGCCACCACCGGGAAATTGGGGTGCAGATTCTACGATGTAAAATACTTCTCCTTCATCGTTTTTAGCGGCTGCAGCCTTCGGCTCGGGTACTGGGTACGACTTCTTCTCGGGAGCGTAGGCTACAACCATCATCTCTTCGAGGCTATAGGGCAATTCTCCCATTATCACGGTCATGGACTTACTTCCGCCTTGAGGAATAATGACTTTCTGCTCTTGCATGCCGATGAACGAGAACTGTATAGCAAGACCTTCGTAGCTCTCGAGCGAGAATTTGCCATCTTGTGATGATACTGCATGAGTAATGATGCGTCTGTCGGCGGGATACTTAACCACAATATTTACCCCTGCAATAGGTTTGCCTGTTCGCTCATTGATGACCTTTCCTGCTACCTTCACGAGCTTGGCAGGAGAATTTTCGTCACTTTTAACCTCATCTGCTTTTGCAATTGAAGTTAAATCATTAACTTTGGCACTTGAAATCTCGTTGAGCTTGTTTGAGACTTCGGGACGGGCAAAAACTGCCACCGACAAGGCGGCCAGCGGAAGTATGCTGAGATACTTCAGACGTGCCCACGGATTTGATCTTTTTTTCAACATCATAGTGATACGTTTTTTAAGTGAACTGTGATTGAGGTTGTTGGCCATAGAGTAGAGCCTTGTGCCAACAGCCTTTTTTATTAATAGTGTTTGATAATCCCTCGCGTTGATGCCGTTCTGCACCACCATATCGTCGGCCTCGTACTCGTGTACTGTGCGCAGCTCCTGCTTAAGCAGCCATGCCGTGGGGTTGAACCATTGGAACAGTAGGCATACGTCGGCCAGCAACAGGTCCCACGAGTGGCGATGAGCTATGTGTGCTAGCTCATGTATGAGTATGGCGCGGCCACTCTCCTCGAGGTTTTTGCGCGATACGACAATCAGATGCATCCAGCTGAATGGAGCTAGTTCTTCATCATGTACGTACAGACGAACGTGTGTTCCTCTTTCATTTATATAATCGGGCATCGGCTCGCGTCTTGCCTTACGAATGAGGCTGCCCAATCGTACGAACGAAATCAGTTGATAGCAGGCATATACGATGCAGCCAAGGAGATAAATCCATAGTAGAGCATGTGTCCAGCTGAGTGTGGTGAGCGGTGCGGATGCCACCTCTTGCACAGCGTCCATGGTCTGCGGCTGTAGGGTAGGGATTACCTGCGGCATAGTCATAGTTACACTGTTTGTTGGCAGCGTGCTGCTTAGCAGTGGCAGCAGGGCCGATAGCGCCAACAGAGCGAGTAGGGCTATGCGGTTGAACCGATGAAAAGTCTCCTTGCTGAGCATTAGGCGGTATGCAGGATAGAAAAGAGTCAGGCAGAATGCTGACTTCAGTGTGTAGGCTAGGAATGCACCCATTTTGGTTTATGGTTGAGGGTTTATGGATTATTGTTTGGTGTTTATGGTTTTAGGAAGTCCATCGTCTGTCATCCATCAACCATCAACATGATGGAGTCCATCATTCATCAACTAGACTCTCACCGCCGCCCTCTTCGACCATGCGTATAAGCTCTTTCAGTTCGTCGAGGGTAATCTCCTCCTCCTGCACCAGTGAGGAGACTACGTGCAGATAAGAGTTGTCGAAGTACTTGCTCACCACGCCCCGCAATGTCATCTTGCGGTATTCCTCACGCGACACCAGGGCATAGTACTGATGCGTACTGCCATAGGCATTATGCCCCACATAGCCTAGTGTCTCAAGGTTGCGCACTACGGTAGACATTGTATTGAAGTGTGGGCGCGGCTCGTCGCAGAGCAGTAGCATTTCCTTTACAAACATGGGGCCTTTTTCCCAAAGCATCTCCATGATTTCTTCTTCTCTTCTTGCCAATTTTTTCATAACTATAAAAATTAGTTATGCAAAGAAACTAAAAAGATTCGTTTGCAAACTAATCTTTATAGTTAAAATAGTTTAAATGCTTGTAAAATGCTGTGAGAGTAGGGAATTGGTGATTTAAATAAGGTAATATATAGATACTTCACAGAGAGTCTTGTCATCCTGAACGGATGTGAAGGATCTCGCGCTGGGACTTTGCGAGAGACATTACGAGATCCTTCACTTTGTTCAGGATGATACCAGCGCTGTATTTGATTTGTCTGGGTAAACTGCTAGGTCGTCACTTGAAATAATCGGCGGCTAAGATATCTTAATACAGCAAGTCGCGCATCACGGCATCGCTGATGAAGATGCTCTCGGGCGTGAGATGAAGGTAGTTGTCGGCGGTGTGTATGAGCTGTCCTCTATGTATATAGGGCGCGGAACAGCGCAGGCAGTGGGCGTGGTAGCGGTCGCCGAAGTCGGCGCGCAGACTCGTAAGGTCGATGCCGCGTGCCGTACGCAATTCGGTGATGATGCGCTCATCGTAGCGTTCCTCGGTGGACAGGTGCTCCACTTCGTGCGGCACATCCTCGCCCGGGGGCGTGGCGATATAGTCGGCGAGGCTACTTAGGTTCCATCTCCTGTTGCTGCCGTCGTAGGAGTGTGCACCCGGGCCCAGACCAATATAGGGAATCCCCTTCCAATAGCTGCTGTTGTGGCGCGAGTGATAGCCCGGTAGGGCAAAGTTCGAGATCTCGTAATGCTCATAGCCAGCTGCCAGCAACTTTTCGCGTAGCAGTTCGAAGGCGCTGATGCTCTGCTCCTCATCGATGGGACTGACGATACCCTGCTCCTTCATACGCCACAGTCGCGTACCCTCCTCATAGGTGAGGTGATAGGCCGATATGTGTGGCACACGCAGGGCGATAGCCTGTTCGAGACTGTAGGTCCAGTCCTCCAGCGTCTCGCCTGGTAATCCATACATGAGGTCTATGCTGATGTTGGTGAGTCCCATTCGTTGGCATCTGTGCACAGCCTCTATGGCCTCCTGTGCCGTGTGGCGACGCCCCACGAGCTTTAGCGTACGATCGTGAAACGACTGTATGCCTATGCTCACCCGATTGAAGGGTAGCGTGCGCAATCCCTGCACATACTCCTCGGTGAGGTCGTCGGGGTTGGCTTCCAATGTAGCCTCCCCTAACCCCTC
>JAFOYZ010000025.1 GCA_017424485.1 Bacteroidaceae bacterium | reverse complement strand
TGCTAACGCGGCAATTACTGTCCAAATAGTGTATTCGGGAGACTCAAATTTCATTTTTTACTTCTGTATTCTTTCAGAATACAAAGATAGTAATAAACGAACGAGAAATACGAAGACGCTTCGATATTTTTCACAGTGAGTGCTACTATCTTCGGGATTTATCTCAAAGATAGTACTAAAACGAACGAGAAATACGAAGACGCTTCGATATTTTTCACAGTGAGTGTTACAATCTTTTGTATAGCCATAAAAAATACGAAGAAGCGAGTGTGTAAAAAATCTGATAGGCATTTTCCATACTTGGAAATGCCTATCAGACCAACACAAAAACTAAACTAGACTTTAATTATTACATAAATCGGCGTTTCACAACGCTTTCTTGCTACAAATGTAAAATATCTTTATATCATTGCAAAATGTTTGTTGATATTTTTTTTATCTGATATGGCGTTTAACCTTTGCGGGGGGGGTAATTTGCGAATTTGTTAATTTGAAGTATATAATTTGTTAAAACGGCTTATATGAGTTCATCGCTGAGGTATCCCTTGGGGAGCTCATGGCAATTGTATTGTGATGCCATAATCTCACCATATGCTCCTGCCGAACGGATAGCGATGAAGTCACCTCGGTGAGTAGCATTGAGATCTACAGCCTTACCGAACACATCAGAACTCTCGCATACAGGACCTACTACATCGTATGTCATCTCAGGTTCGTCTGATGAGATGTTCTCAATACGGTGATAGGCTTGATAGAGTGCAGGACGTATCAGTTCTGTCATACTGCCATCAATGATAGCAAAGCGTTTGCAAGTTCCCTCCTTTATATATAGTACGCGCGAGATAAGACTACCACATTGGGCTACGACGCTACGCCCGAGTTCAAAGTGGAGTGTTTGGCCTTGGCTTAGGTGCAGATGCTTGCGGAATACGTCGAAATAGCTGTGGAAGTCGGGGATGTACTTATGATTGGGGTGACCATAGTCGATACCAAGTCCACCGCCAACATTGATGCTTCTGATAGGGTAGCACCGACGTGCGAAAACTTCGGTTAGCTCGTTGATACGATTGCAGAGGGCTACAAAATCTATCATATCCAATATCTGCGAACCGATGTGGAAATGGATGCCTTCAAAATCGATGTGGGGTAGGGCAATGGCCTGCTCTATAACTCCTTCGATTTGCTCGAGGTTTATGCCAAACTTGTTCTCAGCCAAACCGGTAGTGATGTTGCTGTGTGTGTGAGCACCAATGTTGGGATTGATGCGGAGGGCAATACGTGCCACCTTGTCTTTCTGTGCAGCAAGTTCGTTGATGATGAGTAGCTCAGCCTCAGACTCAACGTTGAAGCAGTGGATGTCATAGTCAAGGGCAAGGTTGATCTCGCGGTCGCTCTTTCCTACACCTGCAAATACGACCTTGTTTGCCGGAAATCCAGCTTCGATAGCTGCTCGCACTTCGCCACCACTCACACAGTCGGCACCAAAGCCCGCCGCACTGATGATGCGAAGTATTTTGGGATTAGCATTGGCCTTGATGGCATAGTGCATCTCATAATTTGTGTTGTTGCGCAACTCCTCTCGAATGGTATCTAGAGTCTCGCGCAATACCTTAGTATCATAATAGTAGAAGGGCGTTTCTATTTCCTTGAAACGCTGTATGGGAAAGGTTCCTTTAATCATAATGGTAGACCCACATAAATCCTCCCTAGAGGGAGGACTTGCGGGCATCTCGGTTTATGTTGTTTTTAGCTATATAATCTTTTCAGCAAGGCTGAGGCCCCTCCCTCGAGGTGAGGGATGATTGGGCCCTTATTTAAACAAGTTATCCTGCAACGCCTGCAATGCACGTTTCTTGTCGCTCTCCTTGATGAGGAAAGAGATGTTGTAGTTGCTACCACCAAATGATATCATACGTACAGGAATGTCGCGCATGGCATCCATGGCGCGTGCTTCGAAACCGATGTTTTCCCAGTCCATGTCGCCTACCACACAGATGATACACATGTTATGGTCAATGGTCACTGTACCATATTTCTTGAGGTCGTGTACAATCTCATTAAGGTGTTTGGTATTGTCAATACTCATTGATACACCTACCTCAGAGGTGCAAATCATATCGATAGGGGTCTGGTAGCTTTCGAATATTTCGAACACCTTACGGAGGAAACCATGGGCAAGTAGCATGCGGCTCGACTTGATCTTGATGGCGGTGATATTCTCCTTTGCTGCTACGGCCTTGATAGTGCCAGGGTCGGCGTCATTGTTGATGGTTGTGCCTGGTGCCTGTGGCTCCATGGTGTTGAGGAGCTTTACGGGGATGTTGGCAAACTTGGCAGGCTGTATGCAGGTGGGGTGGAGTATCTTGGCTCCGAAGTAACCAAGCTCGGCTGCTTCCTCAAAGTGGAGATGGCGAACTGCTGTAGTGCCATCTACGATGCGAGGATCGTTGTTGTGCATACCATCTATGTCGGTCCAAATTTGTATCTCGCTGGCTCCTACAGCTGCTCCGATAAGCGATGCTGTGTAGTCGCTGCCTCCGCGTTGCAGATTGTCAATCTCACCATTGATGTTGCGGCAGATAAATCCTTGTGTGATGTAGATTTGCACCTTGGGACTATTGGCCAGTACATCGGTAAGCTTCTCCTTGATGTAGGTAGCATCGGGCTCTCCATTCTTATCGGTACGCATATAGTCGAGTGCTGCTATGAGATGTGCGCCTATACCTTGCTCCTTAAGATAGTTGGTCACCATGTTAGTGGAGATTATCTCGCCTTGTGCTAGTATGATGCGCTCCTCGACTGAGGTGAACAGCTGCTTGGTAAAGGAGCGCAGATAGTTGAATACCTCTTTTACTAACGCTAAGGTCTGAAGCTTGTACTCTTCTGTACTGTATAACTCATTGATATGTTTCTTGTAAAGACTCTCCAGTTTATTGATTACCTCATTGGCTCCTTCAGGGTTGTTGTTGGCCAAATAACCGCAAATCTCTACCAGTGAGTTGGTCGTACCTGACATGGCCGAGAGTACAACTATCTTGTCTTCGCCATCATTGATGAGTGAGGCTACGCCTTTCATGCGCTGTGCGGAACCTACGGAGGTGCCGCCAAATTTCATTACTTTCATTGGTTAATACCTATTATTAAAACTCTTGTTGTCATTCTTGATTATCTCTGTCATTTGTATGCCGTACCACTATCTTGTGGTTGTCACAACAATACACCTTGCCCGGAAATTCCTCGAGTAACTGCATGTTATGAGTGGTCATGATAATGGTAGATCCACTATCGCATATGTCTCTCAGCAGCTGTACTATTTGTCGTCCTGTCTCGGGGTCGAGATTTCCTGTCGGCTCATCGGCAAGGATTATCTCTGGAGTGTTGAGGATGGCGCGTGCAATGACAATACGCTGCTGCTCACCACCCGAGAGTTCGTGGGGCATCTTGTAACCTTTGGTTTCCATGCCCACCTGCTCAAGCACTTGCTCAATGCGCATTTGGCGCTTTCCCTTATCTTTCCATCCTGTAGCTTTGAGCACAAAGTCGAGGTTCTCCTTTACATTGCGATCGATGAGCAACTGGAAGTCCTGGAATACGATGCCTATACGTTTGCGTAGAGCGGGTATCTGCTTGCGCCGAATGTGCATCATGTCGTAACCCAAGATTTCTGCACTTCCACTATGTATGTCGAGTTCGCCATACATGGTTTTGAGCAGACTTGATTTTCCTGATCCGACTTTGCCTATAAGGTATACAAATTCGCCTTGTTTGATTTTCAGATCCACCTCTTCTAGCACGATAGTCTCCTGCTGGCGAATCTCTACGTTATGATAGCTTATTTGTGACATTACTGATTTTGTTGTTCTCGTTTTTCTTGTTGTTGCTTAACGTAGCAATCTCTTTTCTACCGTAGCACTGCCATCGCTATATTGAGTGCGTACAATGTTGATACCCTTTTGTGGAGTGCTATAACATTTACCATCTATTGTATAATAGCGTATGTTAACGATAGAGGCTTCTGTAGCGACTTCTTCGATATCTGTGTCAACAAACAATGCAGCTACTTCGTCGGCAGACATAGCATAGTTGTAGATACGTAGATCGTCGATGTCTGCTTTCACAAGATTTCCAGATTTGTATTGACTGCGTCCTACGTAATTGAATATGGGCTTGAAGTCGATCGGACGTAAAGTGATATCTGAAGACACCGCCTTCTGTTCGCCATCTATGTATGCACAGATGCTGTCTTTGCTTATAGTGATGGTGATGTGTTTCCACATGTAGGTCGACAGCTTACTGATGTCCATCGTTTGTTCTTCGCCATTGTTCTTGATGGCAAAACGCATTTTGTTGCCTCCGCCATTTGTCGATAGATACATATATTGGTTTTCGTTGTTGCCAAAATCGAAGATTCGTTGTCCGGCACCGCTACCCTTCCAACGTATCCATAGAGCGATGGTCATCTCATCGCGGTTGGCTATAGCTGTGGGTAACTGTATGTAGTCAGAACTACCATCCAATACCACTGCTCTTTCTCCTGACTTACCCTTGATGAAACTGGGCTTACCATAGTGTGCGCAATGCATAGCATTGCCGCTGAGGTCGGCCAAGGTGTCCTCATATTGATAGTGAGCCACGAGGGTGGGGGCATCGGTCATGCATGCTATGATAGAGTCTGATGACTCAGAGCGATTCATGGCGCGGTCAATAGCCTTTATCTTATAGATATAGTTTGTGCCTTTTGTTGTAGTATTGTCAATGAAGACTGTGTCAGCAACGTTGCGGGCAATAGTGTTCCATTGATATGGGGTGCCCAGTGTGGCATTGGCACGTAGGATGGCATATCCAGTCACATCAGACTCATTTACAGCGTTCCATGAAAGGTTGATGGTGGCACCTGTAGGAGTGGCTGTGACACCCAAAGGCGCTTCGGGAGCATAGGTTTCGCATGTGGCATTTACAGGGAGTAGTCTCCATAGCTGCTGGTCTTTCCCGCTGAAGGCGTTTTGTTGTACACCAGCGTTCTCATTGGTGCTACCGCCTGATACCTCGAGACATTTTCCTGAATGACGGCTAAAGATGTAATAGTATCCGTCACCTGCATATTGGAAATACCATTGTTCGTTGGTGCCTTTACCTCCATTGTAAAGGATGATTTTAGCTCCGTCGCCTGTTGACCAGTTGTTGACGTCGAGCTGTGCGCCATTTTTTACATTGGAAATGAAGAAGTAGCTGAAGTCGCCGCCAATGCGATCACTTACTGGAGTAATATTCCATTGCTGATACGTTTGTCCGTTCTTGGCACTCTGGCAGATGCTGGTGGCATTAGCCATGTTTCCGCCTTGCGGAGATATGATTTTCTTGCTTTTTTTGTTCATGATGATGAACTGACCCTCTGTGGGAGTGAGGGGTACATCTTCGCCATAATGTATCTCCAATACACGCTCGGCATTTGTTTGACCTACTTGGTATCCAGTGCCTCCAGGCAGATTCATGATGTATTCGTTCATAGGACCGTGACCATCAAAGTACAACACCTTGTCGGGTGATACGATACGGTACGAAGAATTGTTGGCTTGGCGCTCTGAGGTGCCACCAAACAGCTGTATGCGTCCGTCGGGCATGCGATAAATAGAAGCTGCAGTCCAATGGCCACGGTCTTCACCATAGGCTAGTCTCTCACCGAATGTGGCCTGACAGAATTGTCCGCGTGCACGTCCGTCGTATCCCCACCAAATACCGGTTTGCATACCATACTCTACACCTACCATAGCCTCCATTACATTGTGTAATTCGTCGGCTGTTCCATGATGGCCGTTAGCACGTACTGTTTCGAAAAACTTGGCATAATTATCAAAAGAACCAGCGAGCTGGTGGGTATTACCTTCGTCAAGATAGGGTTGCAATCCATTATACCATTTCAATGCTTCATCGCAGTTTAGTGTATTGCCGCCACTAATACGGATGCTGTCAAAGAACTCATCTTGTCTCATCAGTCGGGCTATCTCCTTGAAGTCTGACATGGGACCCTGATTCCATGCGGTATAATCGGGCTCGTTGAATGGTGAAATGGATACAACATTGAACCCTTTGTCGCGACAGTAATTTACAGTAGCCTTAAAGAGTTTTACCCATTCGGCCGGTTTCCCTACATAGTTCTTACGGTGCTGCTCTGCATTGTCGTAGCTGCATAGTACCTCATGGTCGCTATTGAGGGCAATATCCTTCACGCCAGAGATAGCTATAATACGCAGTCGGTTGTTGAGGTCTTTTTTTTGTGCGGCACTGAGTTCTCCATTCTCATTGATGAGATCGCTAGGTTGGAACGATACACGTCCAACACCCAGGTGCTCCTTGCCGATATGGTTAGTACCACGGCGCACATTGTCTTCACTGGGCCATGCCGTATCAAGACCCCAAATGACGGGAGTCTTTATGCCTGCACTATCAGGGTTAAATACGATGGTTACATCTGTCCTCTTGTTTGCCACGAGATAATCGTTTGCCGATGCTACGGGCGTGGAACCCTCTTGTGCATGAATGGTATAAGCCATGCTCATCATGCTAATGCCGCAAAGTAGGAGTTTCTTCATTTTTTATAAAAATATAATATTCCAATATACGGCACGAAATTACATATTTTTTTTGAAAAATCACTCATTTTGTGATAAATAATGTTTTGGGCAGGATTATATAATGGTTATAAATAGACAAAGGTGCGAATTCGCACCTTTGTCAGACTATGAATACAAACTTCTGGTCTTATTCTACCATCTTGAATACACTGACGTAGAGTCGAGCGTCGGTCTTAGCTGGGTAGCATCCGTATGAGGTATATTGAGTATCATACATGATTACCTTTTCGTTCATCGTGTTGGTGACGCAGAAGGTGCCCTCGTCGTTGAGGATGAACTGCCAACTGCTACCAGGCTGTACCATCTCAGTGCCGATGTTGAATGAATTGTAGTCGCCCTTCATGTAGATGTAGCGGCCATAGGTGTCTTGCATTGTGAATCCATCCTCTACGGCAGTAACAGTGAGGAAGGCGGTCTCGGCTGCATCGCAAGCTTCAATGATGCCTTCTTCGTTGATGGTTACGCTGGCATAGGGCATATAACCATAATTCTTGTTCTCGCCGAGCGGACTGAAGAGGCGACCCTCAGTAGCTCCTGTCTCTTCATTGACCTTGATGTCGGCTACCATCACGTAGATGCCGCTCTCGGTAACTTCTGTGACGGGCACGCACTTGAAGGTCTTGTATACCCACTGACCGTCGATGAGGTTGAAATTGTATACTCCCTCTTCGAGATAGGTGTTCACCCATTCACTACCATTATATATATAGTCCTCTGCCACCAGTTTGTTGTTCTTGTTGTAGTATACAAGTGTGGTCTCTTGCTTGTTTACAGCATAGGGATAGTTGTTCTTGAGGTACATAGGAATGTATGTGGCAGGGTCGCTGATGCTGTTGCCGCTCATTCCCATAGCCTTGTATTCGGCAGGCTGTATCACATCGGCATCAATGGCTTTCCATGTAGTGCCGTCCCATTGGTAGAGGGCGAGCACAGAGGTGGTATTGGCTGTAGCTGCGGCACGGCGTGGAGCGGTTGCTGCTGCGTCGGCTGCTGTCACTGAAGTTGCCATGATGTTGAGATATTTGTCACCAGTCTTGCTGCTGGTATTTGCACCGATGATGTAGCCTGTTGCTGTTATCTTCTTTCCATTGAGAGTAGAGTCTACTAACTCTTCCATTGGGTAGGAGATGCTGCCTGCTATT